>JACDGI010000097.1 GCA_013821665.1 Anaerolineae bacterium | reverse complement strand
CTTTAGCCTTGAACATTCTCAAACAAGACCCCTCGAAAAGCAGTTTGAAACAGAAGCGCTTTCGTGCGGCTCTCGACAATGATTTCCTGTTTCAGCTTCTTACCCAGATTTGATGCGATTACCCTGAATAATTGTGGCTTACACTTGGCGTTGGCATGGCTTTCCGCTACACTTCAACCTGTTTGATGAGTAGATGGAAGTGTTATGCGAGCATCAATTTGGGTGACAATTCTAGTCGCGCTTGCTGTTTTGGTGGGCGTGGTCTTTATCGGGCAGTCATTAATCCAACCGAATCGTCCGCTCATTACACATGCGGCCTTTTCGTTGGAACAGATTACGCCAAATGCAGATGGCGACTCAGATGTAACCGTTTTTTCGTACGGAATATCCCGTAATGCGCAGGTATCGCTTACCTTTCAAGCCGCTGACGGCACAAACTTTGTGTTTCGTCAGAACGAAGCCCGTATCCCTTCGGATTATACGGTGGCCTTTAGCGGGGTTGTCGGCGGTTATAAACTCCCCGGCGATACCGCCACCGGCGAAATTGAACGCCGCTTAATCCCCAATGGACAATATACATGGCATTTACAGGCCAAAGATGCGGTCTCCGGCGAAACGGCGGAACAGACCGGTCAGCTTGAGATAGCTGATGCCGGTTCGCAGTTGCCAGAGATTACTGACTTTACGCTGGATCGGCATGAGTTCTCGCCGAACCAAGATGGTATTGCAGATCGCGTGATTATGAATCTGAGTCTGACCAAACCGGTTGACTCTTTAAATGTTTATCTGCAAGGTTCAGACGGACAATCCATATTTATCCCTGAAATTGTGAGCGGACGTAAACCGGGTGAAGCCGGTCAGCACTTTTTTGATTATGACGGTGGCATCGAGCGTGGTGTTGAACCGCCTCCCAATGGTGATTATACCGTTGTAGCGGTCGCGCAAGACTTAGAAGGTCAGCGCATGAGTCAGACCTCTAAGCTGACGATCACCAATGGCGGTGTCCCTCAGGCGGAAATCGCGCCACAGCCCAGCAACATTGACGTTGTTTTTGCGCCCCAACCATACGATGCCAAGTATGCTGTTTCGCCCACTAAAGAGGGTGAACTTTTGCCATCGCCGGTTTTCTCAAAGGACTTAGGCTTTAGCACAGTTTCGATGCAGGTTGGCGACATGTTGGTGTTTAAGCTCACTGTACATAATTACGGTAAAGTTGCCATCCGTACCAGCGGCCCGTGGCCGGGAACTGTTTATGATGATACTCAAGTGTGGGGCGCGACGGGCGTTTATGAACAATCGGGTTCATTCCGCGTCGGTATGATGTGTTCAACTTCAGAAACGGATTGGCCGTGGCGTTGGGCAATCGGCTCACCGGACACATTATCCAAAGAAACCGACCCCCAGAATGGTAATGTCTATTACTATCTGCCAGCAGGTGGTCAAAGTGAAGTGTGGGGTGCCGTCCACATGACACAGTTCGTTAAAGCCCGTAATCCGCGTCAGTGTTGGGCAGGGCTAATCCATGAGGACGTTGAAATTGTGAATCAGCGGGTAGGGGCGCGTGATGTTTTGCTTATACAAACGGACACTGCAACCGGCGGGTGATGCTATAATATTCTCAGTTATTGAACGAGTGGAGGAATCCCCAGTGTCCCAACCGAAGCACATATTTTCAGTTGGTTTGGTTCGGTTCGTGTTAATGGGCATTCTAACGCTCGTTGTTGCCGCATGTCGTCCACAGGCAGCCGTCGTATTGCCCACGCCAATACCCACTTTAACCAGTGTGCCTCGTTCAACACCTTTACCGCCATTGCCAACGAACGTTCCTGTTGGCAAAAAGGACAGCCCTATCCACATAATCTTTCATCCTACGGCTAAATTGAAATCGGATTCGACTGCGGTTGCTGACCTCGAATCAGCAATCGAAAAGAAAACCTCACTGGTCGTCAAAATTGATGTTGTCGATAGTGATGCTGCCGCATTGGCCGCCTTATGTGCTTCATCACCTACTCAGCCAACACTCGCATGGTTAAGCGGCATCGGTTATATCGCCGCAAACGCTGAAAAGTGCGGTCAGCCACAATTGCTTGTGAGCCGTGGTACAGGTACAAGCGCAGCCACAGGCCAAATTGTAACGGTGATTGCGCGTCGGGGCATCGACTCGTTAGCATCTGTAAAAGGGCGTATTTTCTGCCGTATTGGCAACACCGATTTAGTAAGCTGGCTCATCCCATCTTTATTGATGCGGGCTGCCGGAATAAACCCGGAAATTGATCCAAAAACGATAAAGGATTATGCCGGGTCGTCAGATTTGGTGAGCGCTCTTGCCAGCAACCAATGTGACATTGCCGCAATTCCAGATGCCTCGGTCAAAGAACTCATCACCGATAACAAAAGCGTTTCCTCAAAAGTATCAACAATCTTGAGCAGTGTTGAGTTTCCATATTCAGTCTTGGTAGCCTCTTCAGATATTCCATTATCGGCCATTACTGCCTTGAACGACGAGTTTATGACCTTATCGAAAGATCGGCAGCTTAAGACTGCTCTAAGTGAGCTGCTCGACCAATCAACCTTGGTTCCTGTGAAACCAGAAGACCTGCAACCGCTGCTTGACTTTGCTGCCACCACCGGACAGAACTTTGCGCAGTTGGGTAACTAATGGCGGTTGATCTAGCAGTTGTCATCGTCACATGGAATGTGCGTGATTTAGTTCTGGATGCTCTTCATAGTCTGCGTGCAGATTTAGCCTCAAGCCATATCACCTCCAGCGTCTATGTGGTAGACAGCGCCTCATCCGATGGCACAGTCGAAGCTGTTAAATCGGCTTTTCTTCAGGTCAACACCATTGCCAGCACTCAAAATTTAGGCTTTGCTGCCGCTAACAATTTAGGCCTCAAGCAAATGGGTTTTGGTTCTGGCAAATCGGACTCGCTTCCTAAAGCGGTTTATCTTTTGAATCCTGATACACTCACTCAAATGGGGGCGACTCAAACGCTTTATGATGCACTTTTTTCAGACCCGCACATTGGTTTGGTCGGCGCTGCCTTAAATTATGGCGATGGCAGTTTTCAGCACAGTGCTTTTTCTTTCCCCGGTTTGCGTCAATTATGGGTAGAGTTTTTTCCAACGCCGGGACGCTTGTTTAACAGCCGCTTCAATGGTCGCTATCCGCTTGAGTTTAATAGCGTTCAAACGTCTGTTCCCGTTGATTTTGTACTTGGCGCGACCATGATGTTGAAACGCGAAGTCATTGAACAAACAGGCATGTTCGATGAGCAATTTTTTATGTACTGTGAGGAGGTCGATTGGGCATGGCGTATCCATGAAGCAGGGTGGAACGTTTGCTATGTCTCATCGGCACATGTCACCCATTTAGCCGGAAAAAGTTCTGTGCAAGTACGCCCTCAAGCTTTAAAATATCTATGGAAAAGCCGCCTTTTGCTATTTGATAAGCACTATTCACCGGTAAAGCGTACTTTAGCGCGTAAAATGGTCGTCTATGGAATGCAATCTAAATTACGCCAATTGCAGAGTGTGTCTGGCTTAACCGAACAGGATCGCGCTGCACTGGCAGATGCCTATACTTCAATTCGTGAAATGGCTTCCTGATGAGTTTATATGCGGTTATTCTCACCTACAATGAACCGCGACATATTCAAGCCTGTATTGAAAGCCTCCGCTTTGCTGACCAAATTGTGGTTTTTGACTCGTTTAGCACCGATGATACTGTTCGTCTCGCGCAAGAATCGGGTGTAGAGGTCACGCAGCGTAAATTTGATGATTACGCGGGGCAGCGTAATGCGGCCTTGAAGTACGTTGAGGGACGCGTTGATTGGGTGCTGTTTGTGGATGCCGATGAGCGCGTAACCCCTGAATTGGCTGGTGAAGTTCGGCTTGCCATACAAAACCCGGCGTTCGTAGCATGGCGTATTCCCCGCCTGAATTACATTCTTGGCAAACTAACCAAAGGGGCAGGGTGGTACCCTGATTATCAAACGCGCTTGTTACGGGTTGGCGCTACCCATTATGATCCTGATCGAAAGGTTCATGAATTAGTTGTGTTGGACGGAGCAGAAGGTACACTACACGAACATTTTGTTCATCTCAATTACGAGACGATTCAACAATTTCACATGAAGCAGAAGCGCTATTCCGCTTATGATGCCCGCATTTTGCATCAACAAGGTATCCATCCTAAGCCGCAAAACTTTGTATTGCAGCCAATACGCCAATTTTGGTGGCGCTTCGTTACCTTACAAGGCTTCCATGATGGATGGCATGGCTTTCGCTTGAGTATGCTGATGGCATGGTACGAATTCCGCAAATATATCTATCTACGGCAACTCTGGCAGGGGAATGAATAGGGCGGCTGAATTTGATCAGCCACCCCATATTGATAGTTAGCTTCTATTACTCGATTCGAGGAACGAGAACGCCATAGCCTCCGCTTGATCGCTTATACAGCACATTGACGCTGCCGGTCTCGCCATTGAAGAACATGAAGAAGGCATGTCCCAATAGTTCCATCTGTTCGACAGCTTCCGCTTCGTTCATTGCCCCTACTGGAACTTCCTTGCGGCGAACGACATCATTAGCTGCACCTTCCGTAGCATCGTCCACAAATTCTGCCGTATCGGGTATGGCCTCGGCGGCATTCAGTTCGTCAACAGTTGCACTAAAGCGTTCATGTCCTTTCCGCACCCGCTTACTCTTGAAGCGTTGGATGCGTCGGTGCATGTTCTCAACTGCACCGTTGATAGCCGCCAAAACGTCGCCAGTTGTACGCTCCTCAGTTCGTAGAATTGCCCCTCGACTATGGCGAATGGTGATTTGTGCAGCCACCAGATCTTCACCCCGGCGGGTATGCTCATGGTTAAGGTCGATTCGCGCGTCGATAATATTGGGTAGGTAACGGTCAAAACGTTCAATCTTCTTACGGGCATAACTTTCAATACTGTCAGTCACCTTAACATTACGCCCTTGAATGGTGATATTCATCTACGATCTCCTTTTTGTGCGTAATTGAATGACCAGCAGCAGTAACGGTGAGGCCGTAAACGGTGGTAGCGCCAGCCGAATGGAGTGCTTCTCCACAAGCACTCATGGTGGATCCAGTTGTGTAGACATCATCGATAACCAAAATTGATCGACCATTCACAAACTGGCTGTTTGCGACAAAAGCGTCTTTGATGTTTTCGAGCCTTTCCGCACCGCTGATAGTAACCTGTGATTGTGTTTCTCGGATGCGATCTAAAGCGTTCGCTTGGCATCCAATTCCCATAATTGATGCGACTTGTTCTGCGAGTAATTGTGCTTGATTATAGCCTCTTTCGGCTAAACGCTTAGTGTGTAATGGCACAGGCACAATCATATCAATTATCCAATCCTGCTGTTTGAGACAAGTAGACAATTTTTCGCCAAGTGGTTTTGCGAGTTCGGGAACATTCCCGTATTTAAGGGCTTGAACCGCTTCACGAATTTTGCCTATATGTTGAGCCGTAGCAGTTACACCTTGAAGTGGATATTTTGGCTCAATAGGTTCTGATAAACGCATCTCAGCTATTTCGTGCTGGCACGCGCCACACCAATAGGTGTCGATTTGTCCGCAACCGGCACAACGCGGCGGGAAAAGTAAATTAACCGCCATCGAAGTGAGTTGCTTTAAAAGGGAATTAGACGCAAAAAGCCCAAATTTCGCTTGGGCTTTTTGTTCTTGGTTCGTATTCGATTTCTGAGGCAAAAGTTCTGGCATATGTCTCGCTAATGCTAGTGAGCCAATATTGACTGATGCGTTCGCTAAACTATACCTTGCCTAACGTACCGCTGCCCATCAAGAAAATCACGGCTGGCCCTAGCAACACAATCCACAGCGACGGGAATATGAGTAGCACCATAGGGATCATCATCTTGACGGGTGCTTGATGTGCTTTTTCCTGTGCACGTTGGCGGCGCTTGACACGCATCTGATCAGACTGAACACGTAAAATCTTGGTCATACTCACACCAAGTTGGTCAGCTTGAATGACCGCCGCCACAAAACTGGTTACATCTGGAACGCCCATACGATCAGACATATCGCGCATGGCTTCACGGCGCAATTTACCGAGCTGAATTTCACGTAACACACGTCCAAAACCAATCGCTAAATCGTTGTCCCATTTCTCATATACCTTGCCCATTGCTTGGTCAAAACCAAGACCTGCTTCTACGCAGATCGTCAGCAAATCGAGCGCATCAGGTAAGCTCTTGAGAATACCATCCTGGCGACGCGAGACTTTTCCCTTTATCCATAAAACTGGGAAGTAAAAGCCTAATGCTGCGCCACCGGCTGTATACAGCAACGCGTTCGGATCGCGCTTGGGTGATAGTACGAAGAACACCATAAAAGCTGCCAAACCAAGACCGACAGTCGCCACAATTCGAATGGTCAAAAAGGTAGTCGGTTCCATCGAGCCGGCCATACCAGCCTGTTCAATTTGCTTACGCGTTTCGTCGATTTGTTTTTGAGGCGTAAATTTAGTCGTTATATCCGCGATACGCCGCAGCAGGGGAATTAAAATACGATCCTTGAAAGATAGCGATAGTTCGATTTCTTCCAGTGATTCGGGTAATTCGCGCTCACCAAACTCTGCTAAGCGGTCTTGCAATGGATCGCGTTTGTTGTCGTCGCGTAAAGCAATGTACACCAAACCCGCGATAACCAACAACACAACGATAATTACAATACCAAGCCCAAGATTTTGCATAACAGTAATCTCCGCTAAATTTCGATATTGACGATTTTCTGGATCGCAGCCATACCCATACCAATCAGGGCTAACCCGATACCCAATAGCGGCCAACCGCAAAGCCGATTTTCGAACAGGGGATTCATGAAGCCTGGCTCAATCAGTGACAAAAAGATTGCGACCGCAATCGGCAAAAAGCTAATGAGATAGCCGGTTGCACGTCCTTGCGATGTCATTACGCGAATTTCACCTTTGAGCTTAATACGTTCGCGGATGGTATGACCAATCACTTCCAGAATTTCCGCAAGATTACCACCGACCTCACGCTGGATGTTTACGGCTGTAATAACCAGATCCAGATCTTCACTTTCAACACGCGCCAGTAAATGTCCCAGAGCGTCTTCAACATCAATACCGAGTTGCACTTCTTGTACAACACGTTTGAATTCGGTCGCGGTTGGTTCAGGAGCGTCGCGAGAAATCGCTTCCATCGCTTGCAAAACACTGAAGCCCGAACGCAGCGCATTGACCCACAAAGCCAATGTGTCTGGCAACTGCTGCTCAAAACGGACGAGCCGCTGGCTAGTAGCACGCGAAACATAAATGCGTGGGAAGAAGAAACCCACAAATCCGGCAACAATCGACATAATGATGTCGCCCTTAAACAGGATGAAAAAGCCAACGGCGAAAAAAGCCACAGGTGAGAGTGCCTGTAATACAAAGTACTCAGCAACCGTTAGCTTAATGTCGGCACGGGCCAGTTGAAGCCGTGTTTTCTGAGCAAACGGCCTTTTTGAAATAGCTTTATCAATCTGGTCGAGCGCTCGTTTGTCTTCTTTAGGTGAGTCGTCGTTCTCTTCGACCTCTAGAAAGGATTGATAATCTTGTTCGAAGCGGCCTAACCGTTCCTCTACAAGGTCTTTCTCAGATCGCACACTGAGTATGCCAAATATGATGACCCCTAAGGCCACCACACCGGCTACTCCGGCGATTATCGGTAAAAGTTGGGGTGGCATTGTTAAGCCTCCTCCCTAAATGCTATCAGTTTCTGATTACTTCTATTGTATGAATAGTATCGAACGTCCGTCAAGCAATTGGCACGTTCGATACTATATTAACGCACTGAATATTCAATAAAACGTCGTTAGTAACTGCGTCCAATACCGAATACAGACGGTGGTAGGTGGATACCCGCAGCCTCAATACGTTCGATAAACTTCGGACGTAGACCCGTTGGGCGAATGCGTCCAATGATTTTCCCGCCTTCAATACCTGTCTGCTCGAATTCAAAAATATCGGACATGGTGATGATTTCACCTTCCATGCCTTGTACTTCTGTAATCTTCTCTATTTTACGTGAACCATCCCGCAAACGGTTTTGTTGACAAATTAAGTCGACCGCACTCGCGATTTGTTCACGGATAGCGCGTACCGGGAGATCCATGCCTGCCATCAGGCACATGACTTCCAAACGCGATATGGTGTCACGCGGCGTATTCGAGTGGCAGGTGGTTAGTGAACCATCATGACCAGTATTCATTGCTTGGAGCATATCAAGCGCTTCGCCGCCACGGCACTCTCCAACCACAATCCGGTCGGGGCGCATACGAAGGCAATTGACAACCAAATCTTGGATAGATATCTGGCCTTTACCTTCAAGGTTGGGTGGGCGCGTTTCGAGCGTAACAACGTGTTCTTGTCGTAGTTGCAACTCTGCCGCATTTTCAACAGTGATAATGCGCTCATCATTCGGAATAAAACCGGATAGCACGTTGAGCAGGGTTGTTTTGCCTGAACCTGTACCACCCGCCACGATGGTGTTGAGACGAGCGATAATACACGCACGAAGAAAATCGGCAATTTCTTTCGTCATTGATCCGAAACGAATCAAGTCATCAATGACCAACGGCTTTTTAGAGAACTTTCGGATTGTAATGGTCGGCCCGACCAGTGCTATGGGACGGATAACTGCGTTCACACGCGAACCATCGGGCAAGCGGGCATCGACTAATGGTGAGCTTTCATCAATACGACGGCCTAACGGTGCAACGATACGGTCAATAATACGCAGCACATGCTCATCGTTCTCGAAGGCAACATTCGCGCGGGTAATTTGTCCTTTTTGCTCGATGAATACATTCTTGGGGCCATTCACCATAATTTCTGTGATGCTGTCATCCGCTAGCAGAATTTCTAACGGGCCAAATCCCAAGATTTCTGCAACGATTGATTCAAATAGACTGAGACGTTCTGCACGCGAGATAACAATGCTTTCGTCAGCAAGAATGGCATTGAACAGTTCTTCAATGTGTGCCCGGACTTCGTTCTTTCGCGTTACATCCATTGCTTGATGGTCAAGTTCAGAGACCAGTTTGTTTTGAACACGCGTTTTGAGGTCGAGGTAATTGTTACCTTTTCCGGGTGTGCCCGGACGCTGCTGTTCTGCTAACGCCTGACGACGTTGGCGCATCGCTGCTAATTTTGACTCTTCGGTTTCGCCGCCTGCTCCACCTGTGGGCTCAGTGCCGCGTCCTCCAGATCCTGAGTCGCCGCCCGTGTTCCCACTACCCTTATCAATTCGACGTAATAATGACATTGAGATCCTCCAAACTTACAGCCTAAGGTTGGTGTGCTTGGCTTAACGAGCTTTAATTGGTTCTTCCAAAGAGCTTGCTACCGAAAATGCTTCGCGTCGGCTCTTGCTGTTTTGCTTCTGTTGCCGTATCACTGCCCATCATCTTGGTGTAAATTAAGTCGGCCAGTTGCATGAGTTCTTTCACTGGCGAACGGCTGCGGTCACGTTGGGCAACAATCAACACGCCTTTGCTCATCGCTGTCAAAGCGGTAAGCTCATCTGAGGGAATTTCAATTTCGACAGGACGTTTCAGGAACTTTGCAATCTTTTCGGTAGGAATTGCAAATTTCTGTAGATTGCGATCTTGTGGTACACGGTTCAAGACTACGACTGTCTTATCCGTTGTGTAACCGAGTTGATCAAACTCGTCCATCACGAAGCGCACATTCTTGACACCCGCCAGAGTAGGCGTTGCTACTAGGATAATCTTGCTGGCAATGTCAAACAGTGCGCCCAAGGTTTCATCCATATGTCGACCAGTATCAACGATGATGAAATCATAATGATTCGCTATTTTTTGGAGAATTGTCGCTACAGCAGTCGGATCTTGTTGCACGATAAATGCTTCAGCCGGCCTTGCTGGCCCCATCAAAACCTTTAAACCACTGTCATGTGTTACCACAATATTGTCGAAAAGTTCGGTGTCTAGGTCGCTCACACTGCGTGCCAAATCAACAATGGTTGATTGTGCTTGCAAATTGAGGAAAACACCGACATCACCAAATTGTAAATCTGCGTCTACTAAGAGCGCACGAATGCCTTCACGCATCAGGCCCGATGCAAGATTAGTTGCAATCGTTGTGCAACCTGCGCCGCCTTGAGGGCTGTAAACGACGATAATATGTCCCGCACGGTTATTGTCACTGCCCGAAGAAGGAGTGACCGCCGCTTTAGCTGCCGCCGCCCCAGCGCCACTCGCCATCGTTCGGTACTGTTCCGCAAGCTGTTTATGCTGGGCATATACGCTGCGAATCGTATTATAGAGATCATCCATCGAAACCGGTTTGGAGAGGAAGAAACGCGCTCCAACCAACATGGCTCTTTGCAAATAGTCTTGATCGCTCTGAACAGACATCATAATAACTGCTGTGGTCGGAACGGCTTGGGTGATAAGCGCCGTAGCTTGTATCCCATCCATATCAGGCATATTAATGTCCATGATAATGATGTTGGGCTTTAGCTCTTTTGCCATCGCGACGCCCTCGCGACCCGTACCAGCCGAGCCAACAACCTTCATGTCAGGCTCGAATGCGATCATTTTTTTAATGTTTTCGCGGGCTTCGGGAATATCGTCCACGAGCAAAATCGTGATAATTTCGCCGTCCGTACTCTGTGGCGTTGATGGTTTGTTCATATAACTACCTGAAGACTTCTTTCGTCTATCCTGTTGACTTATCTATTCCCATATCATAACTACCTTTCCTGTTAAATTGTTTTAGAAATCCCTCACCTTATAACGAGAAAGGTGAGGGATGAATTTAACCAGAAAATGTTGTCAATCGAGCGTTCATTGCCCAGCAGGTTGGGTATTTGTAGCCGTTACACCGGATAAATCAATAATGTCACCAGTCACCAGTTGCCGAATACTACGAATGGCTGGCTCAATGCTGAAGTCACGGCGTGCCGGAACCGCGATATGGAATTCTTGCATCATGTAATCCAATGTGACTGGCGCGGTTTGTTGGGTACTGCGGTCATTAACAGAACGCAGTGCCAATGTCACGGGTAGTTTGGCATCAATTGCCCAAACAAGTACCACAGCATATTGGGCTGTAACGCCTAAGGTTACGATATTAGGCGGCGGAACAGGCGTAATCGTAGGTGCCGGTGTTGTATTACCACCACCACTGCTTGCCTCCTCGGTCGCTGGAACGGGAGTCGGAGTGGGTAGTTCACCGAGGTAACGTCCATTGAGAGGAAATTCGCCGACATGAACCACAAGCGCATCTTGGATGGTACGTTGTGTGACGAGACGAGGACGCTGACGTTCGGCTGGCCCGACGATTACTGGACCTATGCTCGATGTATCAATACGACCACCAATGGGCTGCTTGAGTTCAATTCCCGCATCAGTCTTCGTAAACAGGGTTACGAGGTTTGGTGTCAAGGATTGGAAAACTTCATCAACGTCGATGAATAGCATCGAGATAATCACATCAACATGATCGCCATCTTGCAAGCCATAAGCCACGCTGGTGATGCGATCCATTGGCAGAGAGACTGCTACGCGGTCACTCGGCAGCACAGCAGCAGCATCAGAACCGACTGCGGCAAGGCTGGTCAAATCGGTCACGAGATAAGTAGACAGAATAGGCTGTTCGCGGAACACGTCTGTACGTGCGATCTTCCCTAGAACCTTTTCAAGACCCCCATCTTGTTCCTTAATCGCGTTAAAGGGAACGGTTTCTTCAGGAAGGGTGGCGTAACCTACAATGTTTTCCAATTCCTGAACAGTATTTGGAAAACGGTATCCACGGGGAAGGTTTTGTAGTGCTTGAACAACCTTCACCAGCGGAATGGGTGTGGGTGTAGGAGCCTGTGTAACATTAGCAACCGGTTGAACTGCGGTACCATTATCGAGTACTACCGCCGGCGCAGGTGGGTTCAACGCCGGAATAACAACCACCACCGCAATTATTGCCAAAAGAACTATTAATCCAATGAGAATGAGTAAGCGACCACGCATGAAGTCCCTCCGTTAGACCTTCGGGTGTCCCACCTGTTTAGGCAAGCGTGCCAGTTGCCAGATGAAACTGCAAAAACTTAAAAATGAAACAGCAGCATAATTCTAGTGTAGTCGAATAGTAGCGACTGTCAAATAGACTGAAGTACGTAAAGCCTTAAGAAATTCAGCGATTGCGATTAATTCGCCTCATCACTGGTCGGTAATTCCATGTGAACACGGGTTCCGTCCGTTTCGCCACTGGTCACAGAAAGCGATCCGCCGAGGAGTTCGAACTTTTCACGCAGTGTGATTATGCTTTGAACACGCGGCTCGACATGGGACTCATCGCCAGTGAATGCCGCTTGTGCATCAAACCCGCGTCCGTTGTCTTCAACATCCACTTTGACCTGATCATTCGAAATATCTAGTCGGATGAATATCTCACTCGCATTGCCATAATCACGGGCGTGGCCCATAAGTTCCTGAATCCCACGAAAAATTGTGACTTCACGGTGACTCTCAAGCCGCCGTTCTTCCCCCATGAAATCCAATTTGGCTTCGATGTCATTCTTGTCTTTGAACGAATCGACATAACGCCGCACGGTTGGAACCACTCCCAGATCATCTAGCATCATAGGCCGCAGATCAAAGATAAAGTCGCGTACTTTTTGGAAGGTAACGCTGGCTGTTGACTTCAAGTTGCCTAATTCTTCGGCAGCACGCGCAGGGTCACGGTCAAATAAACGCTGGCAAATTTCGGTTTGTAAAATGAAATTTGTGAGCGACTGCGCGGGGCCGTCATGCATCAACCGCGCGAGGCGATTTTTTTCCTCTTCCTGCGCTTGCACGATACGAACAATATTCATGGATGCAGGTGCTGCACGGATAGGAGTGGGTTCGTCCCCACCCGCATTAATTTGAATGCCGCCCCCTTGAACCATAGACAATAATTGCGCCAAAAGTTTTTGCTCGGTCTCGATGGTGTCCCGGTTCGATTGGAATTTCTCCAATTGACCGCGCATAGTCGTCAGACGGAAACGGGCATCAATGGCTTCGTCGTATTTGGTGCGAATATCTTGGCGTGGAACGGTTTCAATGTTGTCTTGAATGGTGCGTAGTTCAGTAGCGATGTCGGCGTTGCGCTGCTGTTCGCGGTCTACAACCAATTGTGTTTGGTCGATCTGCGACTTGATTTCAGCGAGCTTGTCTTTCAGTCGCTTCATTTCTTGCGAAATCGTGTCGAGGAGTTGGCTTTGTGTGTCACTCATATCTGAAGTCCGTTCGCTTTAGAAGTCAATTATTTGTAGAAGGATTGTTGCTTAACCGTACCCATCCGCGACGGATGGCGTTCACGGCAGCTTGAGTGCGATCTTCGACATGCAGTTTCTTGAGAATAGATGTCATGTGATTTTTGACGGTCTGCTGACTGATATTCAGTTTAACCGCAATTTCTTTGTTGCTTAATCCATCGGTGACATACTGCAAGATTTCCATTTCGCGGTGGCTTAAAGGAATAAAATGCTCATCTGCATCAACGATGTAAGGGCCGGCCATCGCCGCAACGCTGGATTGAATCCATTCTTCCAGTTGGCGTTCATCCATACGTTCACCATTAACGACATGCTGTCCACTGGCGACATCGCGGATCACCTGAATAAGCTCATCAGGCGTAATATCCTTGGAGCAGTAAGCCGCAGCCCCTGAGCGCATGGCGTGCAAAACTTGTTCTTCATCATGGTAGGCCGTCAACATAATAATGGACGTATTTAAACGATCCGTTTTCAGTTGTCGCGCCACCTGCATCCCGTTCACAACCGGAAGATTGATGTCGAGTATCAATATTTCGGGTTCTAGCTGGCGCACAATCCGCAGTGCATCTTCCCCGTTTTCGGCATATCCAATGACATTCAAGTCTTGTTCTAGCCCAAATGCTTGTTGGAGACCATCCCTGAACATAGGATGATCGTCAACGATGATGATCGATATTTTGTGTTGCTTTCGGTTATCGTCCCGATTATTCATTGATGATCCTCACGCTGAGAGTCTTGATTAAAAATATCCTGATGCAAGGCATTAGGACGCTTTCGCTTTTCTGCGTTGGTTCTATGATTTGGGTAAGATAATGCTTAAAGGTCACAACGGCAGTATACACCGGAAATGTTAACACCTGCAAGCAAAGCACGCGAAGGCTTAAGGTCTAATCAACTTTATATGTCTCTCTGATGCTTTTTAAGGCTAAAGCCTGTAGTATATGTAAAGTCTATTGGTCTTTCCAAGCGTGAGGCGAGTTTTGAAACAAGTCGTTGACGGCAATCTTGTCTATTACCAATTCGGCATGTGGTCGAATCTCAATCATGGTGTTTTTACCCGAAAGGGTGGGGTAAGCCCTGCGCCTTGGTCAGGGCTGAATTTGGGTGGTAATGTGGGCGACCATCATACCGCTGTTCGACATAATCAGGATTTGATTTACAAGAGTCTGGACTTGGCATCGGATCACGTTTGTAGTGTTTGGCAGGTGCATAGTGCCGATGTAATAGTGGTTGATGGGCCGGTCGAAGGTCGTCGCTGGATTGCATTAGCCGATGGCATGGTCACGAACCGCCCTGATACACCGCTGTTCATGCGCTTTGCCGACTGCACGCCCTTATTGTTTCATGATCCGGTTCGCAAGGTGATTGGAATTGCTCATGCGGGATGGCGTGGTACTGTGGCCGGTGTTGGTGCAAATACGGTACGAACCATGACACAAGCCTTTGGCTGTAACCCTCATGATATTCAGGCAGGGATTGGCCCCAGCATCGGCCCACAAAGTTATCAAGTTGGTGAGGAAGTGGTTCAGGCGGTCAATGATTACTATGGAACAACCGACGGTTTAATCTGCCGTAATCCGGCTGATGGAACCGCCTACCTTGATTTGTGGGCAGCTAATCGTCTGGATTTGGAACGTGTTGGTGTTGAACAGATTGAAGTTGCCGGTATTGATACGGCTACTAATACGGATGAATTTTTCTCCCATCGGGCGGAAAAGGGCAAAACCGGACGTTTTGGAGCGATATTGTCATTATGACGATTGCCGAAAATATTCATGTGGTTCGTCAGCATATTGAAGATGCTTGTGCTAAAGCCGGACGTAAGCCCGATGAGGTGACACTTATTGCCGTCAGCAAAACCAACCCAGCCGAAGCAGTTATTGAAGCGGCGGTCGCGGGTGCGCAACATTTTGGCGAAAACCGCGTAGAAGAAGCTGAATCGAAGATTCCGGTTGTGAATGCTCAAGTTTCTAAACCGTTGACTTGGCATATGATTGGGCATGTTCAGAGTCGCAAAGCCAAAGATGTCGAGGCTTTATTCCAGTATGTTCATTCCGTCGATACGCTCAAACTCGCCCAGAAGTTTTCGGCCTTGAGCCTCGAAAAGGGCAAAACCTTAGATGTGCTGCTCGAAGTGAATGTGTCGGGCGAAGAAGCCAAACATGGTTTCGTGGCAAGCCAATGGGCAAATGATGATGCAATGAAGAGCGCACTTTGGTCGGAGCTTGAGCAAGTTTTTGCGCTGCCGGGTCTGAAGGTGCGCGGTCTAATGACAATGGCACCGATTGTGCCGGACCCTCAGCAAGCGCGTCCAGTTTTTGCATCGTTAGCGGCCTTGCGTGAGGCTTTGCAAGATCGCTTTTCGGTAGTCTTGCCTGATTTAAGTATGGGAATGACAGATGATTATCCGGTGGCGATTGAAGAAGGTGCCACATTTGTCCGTGTAGGACGTGCAATCTTTGGTGAACGAGCTATTAAGTGAGGTTGAAAAGTCGTGTTCGTCATTCAAATTCTCAGCCTGTTGTTGCAAATCTTCGAACTTGCGCTGCTGGCACGTATTATCCTGAGTTGGTTCCCGAATGTAGATCGCAGTAATCAGATCATCCAGTTTCTGTTTGACATTACTGAACCGGTTCTGAAACCCATCCGCGACATGTTGCCACCCGGTGGAGCGTTTGATTTTAGCCCACTTATTGTGTTC
>JACDGI010000828.1 GCA_013821665.1 Anaerolineae bacterium | reverse complement strand
GTCCAGCATCGCCAGTTGATCACGCGCTGTATTGACGATGGCTTTCATGGGTTGATGATGATCTTGTTGCGGTCAGGCGATCCCATGACTTCCACCGCTTCGAGCATCTTCTCCAACGGGAAGCAGTGAGAAATGATGCGCTCGGTATTCACCAGTCCCGACTCCATCAAGCGGATAGCCTTGCTCATCGCCAGCGGATTCGTGCCGAAGCTGGCATCCATGCGGCCTTCGAGGAAGTGAGTCGGCCCGCCTTCCAGTTCAAATTTCTCTGGCGTGGTGATGCCAAAGACATTCCAGCGCGTCCCACGCCGCCGCAAATCGACCATCAGTTTGACGGCTTGAATGGGGCCAGCCGCCTCGACCACCAGATCCGGCCCTTTGGGAATAATCTCGTAAACTCGTTTCACTGCGTCTTCGTTTCGGGGATTGATGGCGTGGGTTGCACCCAGCGCCAGCGCTTGTTTACAGGCATAATCGCTGGCATCAATTGCAATCAACCGTCCCGCGCCAGCCGCTTTGGCGACCATCATACATAGCAAGCCGATACTACCCACACCGATCACCACCACATCATCGCCAACCGTTATTTCGCTGTACTGAACCACGCCTTTCCACGCGCCGGAAAGCGGTTCGGTCAGGCAAGCGGCGTTGAAGGAAAGATCAGCCGGTTTATGGAACAGTGAGCTGTCAACGGTCAGCATATATTCGGCGAACGCACCCGGTCGCACATCGACAGGGCCATCGCCACCAGTAGTGAAGGCATGTTCACAATATTGGTGCCTTCCGGTACGGCAGTATTCACAGCGCCCACAGAAGCCCGAAGGCTGCACAATAACCGCGTCACCTTCCTTGAACTCGGTCACACCGGGTCCAACTTCGGTCACAACACCGCTTGGCTCATGACCGGGAATGAAGGGGAAATTTACGTTACGTCGAATTCCTTTGATGGCTTTATAATCGGTGGCGCAGAAACCACAAGAATTGATCTTTACAACCACATCGCCAAAGTCACGCACAACAGGACGGGGTACTTCTTCTAAACGCAAATCATCAAAGTCAAGTAAAACGGCTGCCAGCATCTTTTCCAAGATCATTTTCTCCAAAGTCTACGCAATATTTCATCAATTTAAGTGACAGGAGAGCATAACGCGGATGAATCGACGCTGCTATCGCCAAGACTATCAGATGAATTTTTTACATGGGCTGGCAACTTGCTCCAAGCAGTACGGTCGTCTGATAAGGCAAAAATGGCTGTCCGGGCGCACTGGTCGCGCGGCTGTACAACACAATTTGCACACCTGTTAATCCGTCAAATGGGTGCTGCTGACAAATATAGGCCGCCCATGCACTAAACAGCGGATCATCTTTGGGCTTGGTCATTAAGTTTTCTTCTAATTTGCCCCAACGTGCTAATGGCCCCGAATACCAATGAGGACGCTCGTAACCGCCGCGTATATCATAGATTTGACCGTCCGAGAAAATGCCGTTCACGCCGAACCAACCTTCATAACTGAGGGGGTCAGGCGCGAATAAAGCCCACGACTGCCATAATCCGACTGCCCGTAGATTAGCCTCTACTGCGCTGGGCATCGCCGGAACATTCAGGCGGATGGCTAACAAGTCGTTCGTCAGAAAGTTACCCCAGATCACAAAGACCATCACCGCCAGCAACACACAAGCCAGTATCCCCCGATACGACCCATGAATGATGCCGCGTGGAACCGCCAGCAGCACGCCCAAACAACCGCTCTGCGCCTTTTGAACAGGCGACGGTATCACAACATTTGTGGCTTGTGGGGATGTCGCATTAATTTGTAAGTGCCGGTCAATCCAATCTGTCCAACCCGAATCGATCAGCAGCAGGTAGCTCATAATCATCACCAGTGGGAAGTTGGGGATGTTCATCACCAAGCCGATGCCCACATGTAGCAATACGCCCGCGACCAAGCCCACACGCCGCAAATAAGGTTGCAAGATAGGCGCGAATATCAGCACCGCGAAGCCCACCTCAACCAACAACGCCATAAATGTGAAGGTGCGCAGAACGCTGATGGATACATTCGCCAACAGCCAATCGGCCACCGGGAAGGTGTGCATCTTTATCTGCATCGCCATGTACAAAGCATCGCCGTTCGGCCATGTTTGCCCTTGCAGCTTGAATATCACCGTAAAAATATAAATCAGCGCGATTTGTATCTGGAGCATTCGGACAGGAAAGGCATAGGTGGTCGGGTGTGGATTGGGCGGTCGCCGCCGAGCATCCACCGAGTAGCAGCGCCCCAACGGGACGAACAAACTCCAAAAGGCTAAGACCTGCATCACGTTATCCGCGCCGGTCACGACCATTTGGTTGCGGTTAACGACGGATACCAGTAACACGAGGTTGAGGATGCTCATTACCCGCGTCTGCCAACCGAAGAGCAGCAGCAGCGCCACCACTGCCCATACCACAAAGAAAGCCATCGCCATCCATGTAGCATTTAAACCGGACATGAGCGTGGGTGTGCCGGGGGAAACACTCGGCAACAAGCGCAGCGGCAGCATTCCCGCATCGCTGTACCATATTTCCGCCACGAAAATATGATAGACCGCTTCCTTGAGCATCAATGCTGCAAAGGCAATGCGGAACAAGCCTAATGGTCGGGCATCTACATTCCCAAACCAATAGACGGGATGCAGAAAATTGAATTCGGAAGAGGATAAAAGCCAGCGTGGGCGGTTCATCCGTTATATCATTACTGCGCGACAGCGACCTTCGCGCGCCGCAATGCCAGCCGGTCACGAATGCCCCACAATACGATCACCATAAAGGCAAAGCTGTAAACGGCTAACCACGGTGCCAGGGCCGGACTTAATTTTAGTGCTAAATAGGTTCCCCACAGCGAATAGGCTGCCAGCAGTATCTCCATCCACATTGCAGGGTCACGCTTAAGGGCATAACCACTGCCCTCCCATTCTTTGGCGAATTTGGGTGTACGGCGGAATTCGGTGTTGCGCCCCAATAAGCCGCCGATAACGGCCTGTGTGTTGCTCCATGCAATACCCGTTCCCAGCGCCATCAACACCGGAAAGGCCATCAAACGCCGCGCCCAATTGGTATAGAGCGCGTGCTGGCTGACCACATAAATCAGCGGCGTCACCAAACCGACCACACCCAGAACGCTGAGTGAGAGATGTTGGAGGCTGTGTGTAAGAAGCAAAGGTGGTGTCAACAGCAGGAGCATAATCATCAGCGGGTGCGGCATGTACTGGCACAGATGCAGTGTCGCCATAAAGCGCTGCGATAAACTAAAGTTCGAGCGCCACAGCGGCAAGATGGTGTAGCCAAGCGTTTGGGTTGTGCCTTTGGC
>JACDGI010000827.1 GCA_013821665.1 Anaerolineae bacterium | reverse complement strand
TCCGTATGTGGATAACACTACCGTGGTATTTGATACGGCTGAAGAACGACAATTGGCGCGGGAGATTGCCCAAAAATCGATTGTCCTGCTCAAAAATGAAGGCAGTATTTTGCCATTGAGCAAGAAGTTGAGTTCGATTGCGGTGATTGGCCCGAATGCCGACAGCATCCGCAACCTGTTTGGCGATTATGCTTATCCGGCACATGTCGAGACTTTGCTCGAAATGAAGAAGGATAAGAACGTTTTCAACCAACCCTTGCCGGATAATATTCAAGCGGTTGAAGATTTTATCCCTGCTATTAGTGTGCTAGCCGGTATTAAAGCACAGGTTGGCACGGAGACCCAAATTCATTACGCTAAAGGCTGCGCGGTGAATGACACTTCCACCGAAGGCTTTGCGGAAGCGGTCGAAGCGGCCAAAAAAGCGCAGATCGCGATTGTAGTCGTTGGTGACAAGGCGGGGTTAACGGACGATTGCACCAGTGGCGAGTCGCGGGATCGAGCAAATTTGGATTTGCCCGGTGTACAGTGCCAATTGGTCAAAGCGATTTATGATACAGGTACACCAATCGTACTGGTCATGATAAATGGTAGACCGGTGAGCCTCGGTTGGATTGCTGAGTCGGTTCCCGCAATTCTGGAAGCATGGTTCCCGTCAGAAGAGGGCGGGAATGCAGTTGCTGATATTCTGTTCGGTGATGTGAATCCCGGTGGTAAACTGCCGATTACGTTCCCCCGCACGGTTGGGCAAGTGCCGTTATTTTACAGCCATCGGCCATCCGGCGGGCGCTCCCATTGGAAGGGTGATTACGTCGAAACTAGTGTCAAACCCTTGTATCCCTTTGGCTTTGGCCTAAGTTATACACAGTTCGAATTCAGCAATCTACGCATTGACTCTGCCTCCGCATCCATCGGCGGTGAGGTTGCCGTTCATGTGGATGTGACGAATGTGGGCGACCGCGCCGGTGACGAGGTGGTGCAGTTGTATACGCACCAATATGTCACCTCGGTCACGCGTCCGGTCAAGGAACTCAAGGGTTTTCAGCGCGTAACCATTGAGGCGCATCAGACCAAAACGGTGACTTTTTGTCTGAAGGTCAATCAATTCGGCTTTTACGATCAGGCGCAAAACTTTGTGGTTGAACCCGGTAAAGTGGATGTCATGGTCGGGAATTCCTCACAGGATATTCCGTGTTCAGGTGAGTTCGAAATTCTAGGCACAAAAACCGACATTCATGCCAGTAAAGTCTTCTTCAGCGAGTCGCAGTTCGTATAAACACAATATCATTTGAGTGATGGAATAAAGATCGGTGAGGTATTCTTGCCGATTTTTGTTTTCATAGTGGTCTTTAATCAACTCTATCCAGAATAAGACCAGTGTCTTCCCAAAAAGATGGTGTCAAAACCATAGAGAACTGTCTTTAGGACTATCGAGCCAGTTCTACTTGGCTTCTATAGCTGGCTAAAAGCAGAATTAACCAATGTTATTTGTGAATCTCTTGATACGGATTACGCAAAATTTCATTGGCTAAAGCTCATTCCATCTCTGCCGATAACTTCAAGGCCCTCTGCGCGAAATATTGCACTTAATCTGATGCGTGGATATTCCCCTGCCTGTGCCATTATGATTTGATTGTGGATTTAGGGAGGGTTTATGTTTCGATTTGAAGAAGATACACAATTTTTGGTTGTATATACCGGGTCAAGACATGCGACTTCGGATGATTATCGCGATTTTATCGCACGGTGGTCGGCACGGCTGGCCCAAACAGAACATTTTGGCGTGATTATGGTGTCTGAGCCACATCTCCATACAGAGGAGGATGGCGATGGTCGCGAACATGAGGCGGAAATTACGCGGCTGATAAACGATTTCCGACGAGATTACCGTGAGCAAACGACCCGTCTCAATTTGGGCTTCGGACGCGTATATGCGGCTGAGATTATCGAGAACTATTTCCCTGATGTGACTACTTGGGAACAAGCACAGGCGGGGTTAGACCGTTATGCACGCTACAATTGGGCGATTCCCGGTAGAGGCTTCGCTCATTTGCTTGAGGCTAAAGCATGGCTGCGCGAACAAATCAGCCAAACGCCGGTAGCAACAACGACAGAGACTATCCCTCTCAAAAGTTCTCAGCGAGTCGGTTTATTTTATGGCAGCTCGACTGGTGTAACCGAGATGGTCGCTTACCAGATTCGGGATGCGTGGGCTGTACTGGGAATGGAACCGATTACACCGATCAATATTGGTGAGGTCAAAGATTTGGCTGTGCTGCTGAATTATGACTGTTTGATTTTAGGCACCTCGACGTGGAATATCGGACAGTTACAGGATGATTGGGAGATCGTTTTCACTCAAATAGACTCATTGGATTTCAGTGGCAAACAGATTGCTTTGTTTGGTATCGGCGACCAATATGCTTATCCCGACAACTTCATTGATGCGGTGGGTATATTAGGTGAAAAGCTGGTGGAACGTGGCGGGGGACTGATTGGTTTTTGGGATAGCGACGGTTATGAATTTAGCGAATCAGCAGCGTTAGTAGAGGACAGGTTTATGGGGCTGGCAATTGATGACTCGCGGCAGCCAGAACGAACGAAGGCACGTACCCAGCAGTGGGTGGCACAGATCGTTCAAGAATTTGCGCTGCAACCTGCATAGCGATTTACATTAGGAGACAGAGAAGACTTTAATTACGAAAGAACCGGCTTCATGGGGGATAATCCTACTGAAGCTGTCATTTGCTCAGGAGGAGATTGTATCTGATGAATAAGCAACTGTTGACTATTATTTTATTGGCACTATTGTGCTTTTCGATATTTGCACCGGCATCTGCACAGGAAGTAACCGGGATGCCTGAAGCCACTTCTGAAGCAACCACCACGCCGTAAATGATGGCTATTCAAGCAAAACCGGTTTCGAAGAATAACTCACGTATCCTTGGCAGCCGCGCCTTGCTGCTGCCGGGGCTTTTTCTGGGCATTGGTCTGCTGGCGCTGTGCTTGTTGTGGAGTATTACGCTAGGAGCGGCAGACATCACACCACAGGTGGTTTATAACGCGCTCATCCATTTCGACAGTTCCAATATTCAGCAGGTGATTATCCAAACAGTACGGCTGCCGCGCGTTCTATCCGGCGTGACTGTTGGGGCGGCGCTGGCAGTAGCAGGGGCGCTTATGCAGGGGCTAACACGTAATCCGCTGGCGGATAGTGGCATCCTTGGCATTAACAGCGGTGCATCGTTAGCTGTGGTTCTGGCAGTGTTCTTGCTGGGTAATCCGCCGCTTTCGACCTATGCACTATTCGCATTCGTTGGTGCTGGGATTGCAGCCGGATTAGTGTACTTCAT
>JACDGI010000826.1 GCA_013821665.1 Anaerolineae bacterium | reverse complement strand
CAATTACCAAACAGCCCGGTCCGCTCGAACGTGGTACATCGTCTTCTTCAGACATGACCATGATGGGTTTAACGGGTTGTGTATCATCCAAATTTTGCATACGAATTGCTTACTCCACACGTCGAAAGAACTGTCGGCCTGTTGTCAGCAGACGGTGGGGCATTATAACGGAGGCGCAGCGCATGAGTCTAGCGACGGTTGCCCTACGCTAAAGTAAATGAGGATTAGTTTTCACCTAATTCGGGAACATGCTCGTCTTCGTATTTTTCGATTAACACACCGATGACCTCCATCAGCGAGGCTAACGGATGTGCCTCATCTTCGCCAACTTCGTCAATCAGTTGGTCGAGAACGGCGACCAAACGATCATACTCTGCTTCAGTATGAGGAAAATATAGTATTTGAGCGATAGAAGGCCAGACTTTTTCAGTATGTGAGATTTGCGCGTCTAACATCGACTTACTCTTTCCATTTACCTTCATCATATTCCGTGTGAGTCAAGATAGCACGAATATAGACTTTTTGTCGATTGTAATGAATTGCGGCTATTAGGCGTACTTTGTTGCCACCTATATTGAATATGGTTAATTTGCCAACTTGATCCGCACTAGGAAATATGGTGCGAAGCTCGGGGAACGACTTAAATGCCTCTGATTGCATTAACTTGTACCAATGATATAGACCTGATTTTGTGTCGGGATATTTTGAGGCGAACTCGTTCAAGCGCCGACGTGTGATGATATGCATAGCTTATAGTCATCATCTTCGCGTAATAATTTGCCTTTTGAACCGTTTAGTCGTCAGACGGCAAAGCTGCTTTAATCCCATTGTCGGAAAGGCCACCCGCGTCATGTTCGACATAATGGGCATCGAGGTTGAAACCGACGAAACTCGGATCGGGCAGCTCCTGTCCAAGTACGTGGCTGGCGAGAATTTCTCCGGCGGCAGGAGCGGACATAATGCCATGACCGACATGTGCAATCGATAGGAACAAGCCATCAATCCCCGGCCATACATCGATAATGGCACGTTGGCTGTCGTAGGGTTCGTGCGTACCATCGGGCAGCGTCAGATAGGCGTTGTCACGGTAGACATAATAGCCTGCACGGTGATAAATGCCCCGTAAGTAGCGCGGATCGGCAAAGCCTTCACCGGGTTTGTGACCGAACTGCTTCGCCATGAGACTCAATGTCAGCGAGGGGAAGCGTGGATCGCGCAGTTGTTCCACCGGCCAAATGGGATCAATCAGTGCGTCGGTGCGTTCACCGTTGTAATTCGGGATTTTGGCGGTATTCCATTTGTATTCGTAACCGAATATGGCACCACTTTGGGCTTCAGGACGGACGTGAGGGAAGGGCGCAGCGCTGATCACGCAGGGCGCATCCTCAGGGTATTCAGCATGTCGCCAACCGGTGGTAAAACTTTGACGTGGTCGCATGACAATCGGCAGTTCAATTCCGGCAGTGCGTCCGATGGCGCGGGCATTGGCTCCGGTGGCGATGACCACATTGGGCGCATCAATATCGCCGTTAGCGGTTGAAACACCCAGCACACGGTTGCCTGATGTGCGGATGCTGGCGTTTTTAGTTTCGAGTAGGAAAGTGGTCGATTGGGTGGCGTTAGCGAGGGCATAAACCAGCGCGTTCGAGTCCATCCAACCGGCAATGGGATCATATTTGGCGGCGATCACCCGATCACCTAACCACGGATAACGATGGGCGATGTCATCGGCATTCAGATATTCGGTGTGGGTGAGTCCGCAGCGATGCAGATGCTCGACATCCTCTTTGAGGCGGGTGGCTTGTGCCTCGGTAAAGGCGATAAACAGATAGCCCTGTTCCTTCATACCGAGTTTGGTTCCCGCGCCAAAATAATCATCGGCGTGGTGGAAAACGTCGATGCTGCGCTGCATGAGGCGATGTAAGCAAGGTGCTGCCCAACAGGTGCGATAATTTTCCAATGAGGCCAATGATGATCCGGCGGCAAGCTGTCCACTTTGCTCGATGAGGATGATGCGTGTACCGGGCGCAGCGCGTTCTATGGCCCACGCGGCGGCACATCCGGCTGGCCCACCACCAATAATCACCACATCGGCGGTACGTGGCATAGCAGCGGGCGAAGGATTGGTAAGGAAACGGTTGGTTGGTGTCATGTTATGGTGATTTAGAATGTTTTCGGTATAGGCTCATTATGATCATGAGCGGCTTCAATCCATAATTCAATAGCTTCTTTAACACGTTCTAATGTTTCTTCACGGGTTTTACCATCTGTAGCACAACCCGACAAACTCGGTACTTCAGCTATCCAGTAGCCATTTTCATCTTTATAAAGTGAAATCCGTCGCCCTTCGACAAATTCTTGTGCATTAGACATCACTTGGATTCCTCGTGACTCCTACTTACAAACGCGCACGTAATCCAGATGCAGGGTAACGGGCACTTCTTTGGACGAGCCGAAGAATGCAAACCGACCCTCCTGCCATGTGCTGTCGGAAAATTGGGTGAGTAGTACCCCGTTGATGTACAGTGTGAATTGATCGCCGACAATATCCACGCGCAGGGTGTTGACCGCGTTATCGCCCGTATGGACGGCCTTCACCTGCGTCCAGTTGGCAATGTCTTGGTAGCTGCCGTTTTGGTAACGCCCAACATAATAACTACCATTGTTGCGAATCATGAAGGCGATAAAGTTCTTTTCGTCTTGATAGCGCAGCCAGATGCCAACACGCGTGGTGACATCGGAGAAACTACTGGCACTCACCACCGCCTCAACACGTCCGTCACGGAAGGTAAAACCACGCAAGCTGCCCCAACTGATGGCCTCACTCGTGGTAGAAGGCGGTTTATTTAAGCTGATCTCATAGTAATCGTTGATGATTTGTTCGTTAGAGGGCGCACCAAAAGTCTTGTCCTCAAACCAATCGTGCGCGGATTGGCCTTTGGTGAATTCGTCCTCAATCAGCGGTTGGCAGACCGACAACACTCGATTACCAACCGATTGCGGCGGCAAAGATACGGGTGTTATCTGAATCGATTGCCCTGTATTACTATCGACAGGCGAGACAAAATAGCCTGTGTTGTCACCTTCGGCAATCCAACCATCTTGAACGCCATTCTCCAAGCGCACGCGGAACCATGCTTTATTCTCGCTACAGGTTGGGCCTTCTAACACGGTAAAGCGACCACCAATTGCAATTTGCGCCAGCTTTTGCCCGGAGGTCGTTGGGGCGCTGCGAACGTTAACGGGCAGTGGATCACCACCCAATACGTAGCCGGTCACACCGGGATAAATATAAGATTGTGGCGCACTGGGGCAGCTTGTGATGCTCGGTTTGGTGGCGGTTGGTGGTAGCGG
>JACDGI010000825.1 GCA_013821665.1 Anaerolineae bacterium | reverse complement strand
TGGCTCATCTCTCCACCCAATCCAGCGGTCGGCCACCACTCGTGCGCCGTTTTGATGGCTTTCGCTTCACTGGCTGCCCAGCAAACCGATACTTGCCCATACATCGGACGTTTACCGGTTTTGGCCTTCTTAAAATTTTGCACGACTTCTTTATCCGGTGCTGTCGTAATCAATCCATCACCGATATGTGCTGCAAGTTCGCCTGATTTCTCCCCGGAGGCCGCGACCATAATAGGCGGTAGTTCATCCGGCAAAGAATAAACCTGTGCATTTTCGACGGTATAGTACTGGCCTTCGTAAGATTGCGAACCGCCTTGCCACAGCAATCGAATGACTTCAATGGCTTCTTGAAGCATCTTAGTACGGGTGTCATAAGGCGGCCACTTTTCGCCAGTAATATGTTCATTTAGGTTTTCGCCCGTTCCAACACCCAGAAAAAATCGCCCCGGCATAAGTGTTGCCACTGTTGCTGCGGCTTGTGCGATGATCGCCGGATGGATACGTATTATAGGGCAGGTAACTCCCGTTCCAATGCGCAGTTTTGTGGTCGCTTGGGCAATAGCGCCTAAGACTGACCAAACAAACGGACTCTGACCTTGCTTATTGATCCACGGATGATAATGATCCGAAATCAGTGCAAATGTGAAACCTATCTGCTCGGCCTGAACTGCATACTCGACCAGCTTCTGCGCCTGATGTTCTTCTGATGAGATTGAATATCCGAGTTGAACCATCTTAACGTCCTTTCATGGTCATGTTCAATTTCCATAGAATAGGAGGATAGGCGATGAAATCAGATCAACGATAGGTTGAATGGATGGTTTTTGATGACAAAGAGTTCGATGTATTGAACCCAATTTGCCTACTATGATACGAGTACAAATAAACAAGATGTCCATGAGATAGGAACGTTGATGATAAATAGTGATTCCGCCTATGCTGAACAAGAACTTTTATATAATCGGTTTATGGAGCCAGCTTTGCGCTCGGCCATCAATCATTTGGCTCTGCCACCGGGTTCAATAGGACTCGACGCGGGCTGTGGCCCCGGTGGGTTGCTGCATCTGCTGGATGCTGCTTCAGGCGGAGTAGGGTATACATTTGGTACTGATATTTCGTCACCGTTACTCGTTATCGCCGAGCGGGAGATTCAATCACATAACATTGAAGACCGTGTGGGTCTATTTTGTGCAAGTTTGGGTCAACCACTCCCTTTACCGGATGATTGTCTCGATTGGGTTTGGTCAGCGGATGTCTTAACATCTGAAGGTGCGAAGCGCGGTTTTCCGGAGCCAGCGGAAGTGGTTAAGGAAATGGCGCGGGTGGTGAAACCCGGCGGGCAAGTGGCTCTATTTTTAGGCAACCGGCTTGGTGCTGTCTTTATACCGGGGCACGCCCATATCGAAAACGTTTTAGCGACAGCAGTAAATTTGAATTACCGTAAACAAGACCATTTTCACCCCGCATTTCACAATGAAAATGTTCTATCTTGGATGCGAGCCGCTGGATTGACCCAGCTTCGTATGTCTGCCCATATTACCGAATACCAGCATCCACTACATCCCGACGTGATCCAGTATATTCAGAAGTATATTTTTGAAGAGGAATATTGCCCATTGCCGGAGCTAAAACAGTATGCACATGGTATTGGCCTCAGCGAGAGTGAATGGCAGACTTGGTTGGATATTTCCAACCCACAATCCTCGAATTATATCCTGACCCAAGAGGATTATTATTGTGTTCGCTTCGGCACACTAGCAACTGGACGTGTCTTAAAATAGCATCTAATTGGCCGGGATTTTTAATGGAGAAATGTCTACCAATGAGCCAAATGACTGTCTTTATAGCTGATCATCTGGCTGATTAAGGCAGGGTGACTTGTACCATCAATCAAGCAGAAATTCAGATTATGTTTGTAGATAAAATGGTAATAACGAAATTGAAGGGAGATCTAAAAATGCCCGGTAAAAAGCGTCGTTACACCAAAAAAGAAGATCGACAAGCAGAACATATCAAGGAAAGCGAAAAGGATCGTGGTCGATCTGAAGAAGATGCCGAACGGATTGCCTACTCAACGGTTAATAAGCAGAGAAGCAAGAAGAACGATTAACATCGAACACGGCTGATTTTCGTTGCAAATTGTCTTATAAGGATCACTTCAATAATGCTCTATATGGTGATTTACTAATTGGAATGGTATTTAGCCAACGGATGAGGCCTGCCTCATCCCTACACCAATTCACTTGGTCGAAGGCAAAATTATCGGCCATTGATTACCACCTTAATATGTAAAAGACCATATAAAGCATTTTTGTTTTTTGTGGACAAAGCGGCCATACATAGCGCCTTTTGCATTTCTTTGAACTTAGATAAACTTCAGCATTGATTTATAAAAAGGATTGAAACAATGGAACGTGACGAGGCGTGGTCATTAGTTTGTGAGTTTGTTAAATCGGACAGTTTACGCAAGCATATGCTCTCGGTTGAATTCGCGATGCGGGCGTATGCCCAACACTTTGGAGAAGATTCGGATAGCTGGGGCTTGGTCGGTTTGTTACATGATTTTGACTGGGAAATTCACCCAACACTGGAGCAACATCCCATTGATGGGGCACCCATGTTAAAAGAACGTGGCGTAAGCGAAGCCGATATTAAAACCATTTTGAGTCATGGCCCTTTGGGAGAAGCAGATCGAGTAACGCCACGCGATAAGGCGTTGTTTGCTGTTGATGAACTCACAGGCTTAATCACTGCTTCCGCGCTGGTACGTCCATCCAAAGATGTAAGGGATGTCGAAGTGTCTTCCATCCGCAAAAAATGGCGTGATAAAGCGTTTGCCAAAGGTGTAAACCGTGAAGATGTGGAAAATGGTGCGGCCTCACTTAATGTTGACCTCTGGGAATTTCATGTTCCACTGGTACTAAAGGCCATGCAGGATCATGCTGGAGAACTGGGTCTAAAAGGGCAAAACCCATAAAATTGTAAATGTGCCGTTCTGAACATAACCCTTTTCATGTGATTGCGGTTTTTCAATAAAAAATAGGGACTCAGTTGAGTCCCTATTTTTTATTGGTTGATTATCGTTATTAAAGTTCGACGTGGACAGGCGTACCAATTTCCACAAAATTCTCATAGAACCATTCAGCTTCGGGTGTTGGCATATTCACGCAGCCGTGGCTCATGGGGTGACCAAAGTTATGATGCCAATAAGTACCATGTAGCGCGTATCCTTGATAGAAATACATCACGTAGGGCACACCCGGCAGATCATATCCCGGCCCGACCATGCGCTGCGATTCGAGCATGTGGTAGACCTTATAATCGCCCAGAACGGTTTCACTGCCGGGGAGGCCGGTT
>JACDGI010000824.1 GCA_013821665.1 Anaerolineae bacterium | reverse complement strand
TCATCAATTACCACATAACTGGTTACAATATAGCTGTCGTTCATGTCGCTTCTCCGTTTGATGGTTGTCTGGTAACTCCCATTTTAACGAGTTCTGCATGAACGACATTAACTAGCAATCACGGTAACAATATTCCTCGTTTGAAGCTGAAGTGGCCTCTATAATACCATTGAGTCAATTTTCCCTTTGCCTGTACATGAGGATCAGCATTATGAAAGCCGCCACCCGCATCGTCCGCGCTGGATTGCCGACTGCCCAGCAAGCCGCACCGTTTCTACCCGGCCCAACCTTCGCCGCGCCTTATCATGCAGCCGGTGATCCGACGACTGCGCCTTATAACTATGGACGGTTGCACAACCCCACATGGACGCAGTTCGAGCAAGCACTAAGCGAACTCGAAGGTGGCACAGCACTGGCCTTCGCCTCTGGCATGGCGGCGATTGCGGCGGTATTCGGATCGGTACTGCGTCCCGGTGACAAAGTGGTTTTACCCTCGGATAGTTATTATCTAACGCGGGTGTTGGCGAACGGCTACTTCACACAGATGGGCGTGCAGGTGGTGATGTCGCCCACTACTAACAATTCACAGCTTGAGCATTTGGATGGCGCGAAATTGCTGTGGCTGGAAACACCCAGCAATCCCGGTTTGGATGTGTGCGACATTGTGGCGCTGTCGCAGGCAGCCCATGAACGCGGGGTATTGGTAGCCGTTGATAACACCACGGCGACACCGTTGGGTCAGCAGCCATTGGCCTTAGGCGCGGATTTCTCGGTGGCATCCGATACCAAAGCGCTGACCGGACACTCGGATCTCATCCTCGGTCATGTGGCGGTGCGGGAGGCCGCGCTGATGGATGGCATCCGCATGTGGCGCAACCAGATTGGAGCCGTGCCGGGGCCGATGGAAGTGTGGTTGGCGCACCGTTCAATGGCGACTCTGCATCTGCGCTTGGAACGGCAGTGTGCCAGTGCGCTGACAATTGCCCAATTTATGAGTGAACAAAAAGGCGTGACTGATGTGCGTTATCCCGGTTTGGCAGCGCATCCGGCACATGATCTGGCGCGTCAGCAGATGCAGTACTTCGGGCCGATTATTAGCTTCACGCTGGCGGATGAGGCTGCGGCTCAACACTTTTTGAGCGCCTGTAAGCTGGTCTACGAGGCTACCAGTTTCGGCAGCTTGCATACCACAGCCGAGCGGCGGGCGCGTTGGGGCGGCGATATTGTACCAGCAGGCTTCATCCGTATGAACATAGGTTGTGAAGATGTGGATGATTTGATGGCCGATTTGGCACAGGCGTTGGATCACTAAGCCATTTTAGGTAGCAATTTTTACGACAGAAAAACGTTTACAAAGTTCATGCACACCCCCCATTCTTTGGGGTCTTTGGATGCTTATCCATGCTATTGTTAAGTAGTACGCATAAGGAAAGCACAAACATGATTGCACGATTGAAACGCGCCGAACCGGTGCAAAAGTTAGGGTTGGGCTTGTTGATTTTGGCTGCTGTTATTACCTTGATGGGATCGCTCGACCAACATCCCGGCCTTGATCCATTGACCTTCTTGAAAAAAACCTTTGACGATTTTTACACCAACGTGGGCACCGAACTCGCGAGTATCGCCACCACCGTCCTCATCATTGACCGGATGCACCGCCTACGTGATGACCAGAATGAACGCGACGCGCTGATCCTGCAAATGGGCAGTCCTGACCATTCCTTCGCCATTGAAGCTGTGCGGATGCTGGCAGCCCAAAATTGGTTGAAGAAAGGTGCGTTGGCGAACGCCCATCTCACCCACGCGGATCTGGAAGGGGTAAACCTACAGGACATCGCACTGCCGAACGCACGTTTGGCCTTAACCAATTTGCGTCATGCCAAGCTGACGCGCGCAAACCTGCGCCATGCCTATCTCAAAGGGGCGAATTTACAATCGGCCTGTTTGCGCGGGGCAGATTTACGGGGCGCGAACCTGAACGATGCTAATCTGATCGACGCACATTTGGATGCCGATACCCTGCTCGATTCTGAAACCATTTTGCCGGACTGCACGTATTGGGAAGAAGGAAACGACATCAATCGTTACATTGATCCGAAGCATCCGCAATTTTGGCAGCCCAAGCATCATCCGGCGGCTTGAAATCGCGGTTGACAGGCATGACGATCAACATTAAGCTGCACACTTTCATCCAAGCAACCAGTTATTAGGATAGGCTATGTTTCGTTCCCTGTTTGGTGCCTCTAAAACCACATTAATCCGCCAGATGGGCAGCAGCGATAACCGGCAGGTCTTGAGAGCGATTGAAGCGCTTAAAAAGAATGGTTGGTTCCGGGACGGCTCGTTGCACGAAGCGCAATTGATGAACGCCAATTTGCAAGGGGCGGCACTCGCCAAAGCTGATATGCAGCGGGCTAATTTGCAGGGCGCGAACCTGACTAAAGCCTATCTCGGTGAAACGCACCTCAAAGCAGCCAGCTTACGCCAAGTGCGTTTGTGTGATGCCAATATGCGAAACGTCATTTTGGTCGAGGCGGATTTATCCGGTGCTGATTTGAGCCGCGCTTATCTGCCATCCGCCGTGCTGACCGGTGCTGTATTGACGGAAGCCAAACTTACCAGCGCGAACTTCTGGCAAGCGGATTTACGGGCAGCCAATTTGCAGAATGCCATCATGGATGGTGTGGTGCTGTATGAGACCATTTTCGATGAACAAACCATCTTGCCTGATGGGACGAATTGGGCACATGATATAGATTGGGGACGTTTCACCGACGCGACGCATCCGGCATTCTGGCGCGGGACAGGTGGCTGATGGACAGCCGCATCGGCAAAATCATCCTCGCCCTGATCTTCCCTCCGCTGGCGGTGTTGGATAAGGGCTGCGGCACGGTGGCAGTGGTGGCGCTGCTGACCTTCCCGCTGTGGATACCCGGTTTTCTGGTAGCCCTGTTCATCATATTGTCCGAGAAGCCGCGCCAACAAAATCAATTCGTTGAACTGGATCGCGATTGGCCCGAAAAAGAGAAACTCAAAGGGGCTTATATCCGTTTAGCGGATGGCGAAGTCGCGCAGGTGGTCGAAGATGACCACGCGCCGATTGAAAATTTCCCGCGTCCTGATCGTACAGAAAATTAAGCCGCGCTTTTCCCGTATCAGGACATCAGGCTTTTTCGACAGGTTTCATCAATATCGAGACTATCTCCCCGGTTGGGCGTATGATGGTTTCTGTCAATTTCCAGCCGCACTTCTGATAGAAATCAACCGCGTGCCCACCCGTAGCCACCCACACCTGCGAATACCCAATTTGACGGGCAAATCCCTCCAATGCGCTCAACAACTGACTGCCAATACCTGCACCACGATGCT
>JACDGI010000096.1 GCA_013821665.1 Anaerolineae bacterium | reverse complement strand
CATCTGCATAACGTACATGTAAACTGGTGCGGTCTGCTTCCGAATACACCGCTACCGAGTTAATACCTAAATCACGGCACGCCCGAATGACGCGTACCGCGATCTCACCCCGGTTGGCGATGAGAATCTTCTTGATTGTCTTCTGCCCCGGTTCATTTGCTGCGTTTTTTGATTTGCGCTTTGCCATTTGCGCCTCCCGTAATTCCCTTCATCATGAGAAGAGACCTGTATCTAAATGTTTTCGTCTTGTTCCCTCCATCGCTTGCGGGGGAGGGTTAGGGTGGGGGTTCATCTCTGTTTCCCTGCATCGCTTATCGTTAGGTAAAAGCGATGCACCTTATGTCTTCTCTGAAAAACTCTCTGCCTTGATCTTGGCGTTCTTTGCGTCTTGGCGGTTCAATTCTTTTTGCTTTTGTACCTACTACAACGGAATATTCCCATGCTTACGTGCTGGATTGCTATCGCGTTTGTTCTGGAATACTTCCAATCCATTAATCAAACGTGCTCGCGTATCGCGTGGCTCGATGATGTCATCGATATAACCGAGTTCTGCCGCCGCATAAGGGCTGGCGAACTTTTCACGATAATCGTTGGTGAGTTCGGCTTTTTTGGCAACTGGATCAGCAGCGTTATCAATCTCGCGTCGGAAGATGACACCCACCGCGCCATCCGGCCCCATTACCGCGATTTCGGCGGTCGGCCACGCGAGGTTTAGATCACCGCGAATGTGCTTGCTGCTCATCACGCAGTAGGCCCCACCATAGCTCTTACGTGTCGTCACGGTTAATTTGGGTACAGTTGCCTCGCAATAAGCATAGAGCAGCTTTGCCCCTGCACGGATGATACCGGCGTACTCCTGTGCCGTCCCCGGCATATAACCGGGCACATCCACGAACGTCACAATCGGAATATTGAAGGCATCGCAGAAGCGGATAAAGCGCGCAGCCTTTTCGCTGGCATCAATATCCAGCACGCCTGCCAGCACCGCCGGTTGGTTGGCGACGATCCCGACGCTGTGACCACCTAACCGCGCAAATCCCACTACGATATTCATGGCAAAAAGCTCGTGGATTTCGAAGAAATGACCTTCGTCCACCACCTTTTTGACGACTTCCTTCATGTCATAGGGCTTGTTTGGATTTTCGGGGATAATCGTATCCAGTTCGGGATTTGCCCGCAGCGGATCGTCGGTTGTCGGCACAAACGGCGGGTCTTCCATATTGTTCTGTGGCAGATAGCTCATCAATTCACGCGCCAGCAGCAGTGCCTGTTGTTCGTTCTCTGCCACCAGATGGCACACACCACTCTTACTAGCATGGATGCTTGCGCCGCCCAATTCCTCGTGGGTCACATCTTCATGGGTGACACTTTTGACCACATCCGGCCCTGTGATATACATATAGCTGGTGTCTTGTACCATGATAATGAAATCGGTTAGTGCAGGGCTGTAAACCGCACCACCCGCACACGGCCCCATAATCAAACTGATTTGTGGCATGACCCCGCTGCTCAGCGTATTGTGCAGGAAGATTTCGGCATATCCTGCCAAACTGCCGACACCTTCCTGAATACGTGCGCCACCGCTGTCATTCAACCCGATCACCGGTGCGCCCGTCTTCAACGCCATCTCCATGATTTTGATGATCTTCTGGGCATGGACTTCACTCAAGCTGCCGCCGATAACCGTGAAATCTTGCGAAAACACGTACACCAAGCGCCCGTTGATGGTTCCCCATCCCGTGACCACACTGTCGCCCAGATATTTCTTCTTATCCATGCCAAAGTGTGTCGTGCGGTGCTGTACAAAGGCATCCAATTCACGGAAGCTGCCGGGGTCAAGCAGAATATCCAACCGCTCATGTGCGGTATGACGATCTTTTTCCTTCTGCTTTTTGATGCGCTCTTCGCCGCCGCCCGCGTGGCTTTCCACCCGCTTCAGGCGTAATTCTTCAACCTTATTCTGCTTCTGTTCCGTTACAGTCATATTGCTCTCTCCGTTAGCGTTTTCGTCTCGCGTGAATGGGCTTGCTCAGCCGACTCACGGGGATAAGCGTGATAGGTAATAGGCATGTGATAACACGATCTGCCTGCTTAAGTAACAACAACCAATTCAGCCTACAGATACTAAATCCGTCACCAAATTCAGCCTCAGCCTATAGGTCTTTTACATATTAAAGTGGTAATTAATGGTTGATCGTTCAATTCTCAACCAAGTGAATTTTTGTAGGGTCAGCATTCATGCTGACCGCCGACTATTTACCACACCAATTAGTAATCACTATTAGGTTGATCTTCTCTTATGCGACATATTATAACCCGCCCAACCGAAGGTCACAAAAGGGATTACACATTGTGCGTATTAGTTGATGTGAAATTTACCTAGCTAGCCCTAATTTTTTCAGCCTGCTAGTAATTGCTCCCGAATTGCGCTTTAAGGCAGTGGCAATTTCACCCGTAGTTAGTCCAGTTGCGAATAATTCTCTCAATCTGTTATCTTGCGTACTATCCCATTTTTCATATGCGTTTGGATATTCCTTTCGAACATCAGCGATTCGGTAAGCAACATGATCGGCAGGCTGTTTTTCATCGCCATCAATGATATTTATTGCTTCTTGGGCGGCGGCGAATATGTCCAAATATGGTAACTACTCAGGTACCCTTTTCTCCCTCATTTTCCAAAATATGAGTATCCATTTTGGAACTGAGAGCCATGAAGTCTCCCTCAGATGATTGAGATGAATTAGTCTTGATTACGTAATTCTCCCTCAAATACCACCTGAGTAGTTACCAAATATGTGAAATTAGGATATGCATCAATAATTTGTTCGTAGGAATGGCCTTGTGCAATATAGAGCAAAATTGCGCGTGCCTTGTCACTTATTGTTGCCAATTCTTAAGTCCTTTAAGTTGGTTATTGGCTGCATGTGTACCAGCAACTCTCTCTGTGTCTACTCCAAAACTCTCTGCCTTGAACTTGGCGTTCTTGGCGACTTGGCGGTTCATCTGTCTTTTTCTTTGCAGCCAAACCTATCACAATCAGAACAAGAATTCTAGTATCTTGAGTTCGAATCTCGTACGAATCAGGTTTGCTTTCACCAACCTTGATTTGCCAAAATCGCTGGAATCTGCAATTTTTTCTCCCTCACCAAACAAACCTTAAGTTGGATTTCAGTTTGTAAGTCTTTTCCCGTAATAAATTGTAATTCTATAACGGATCACAAGGGGTCAAAAACCTGCCTTTTTACCTGCTACCACCTGCTTAGCAGGTACTTTCCCAAAGTTTGTTTCCGTTTTTCTCTATTTTCTTTGTGCCTCTGTGGTTAATTCTGTCTTTCTTTGCATTAAAATCTTCCTATAGACTTCCTAATCCGGCATCACCCCGAACCGGTTTAATAACTCGACAATCGCATTGTTATAACCCAGCGCACTTTCTTCAATCACACGGATGGTATGTGTCTTGCTCAACGCCGTATCCACCTTCACCGACAGTGCATCCCACGTTCCCGCTTTATACACAAATCCGTTATGCCAGATTGGAATAATCGCCAAACCCGCCTCAATTGCCCAGCTAATCTCTTTGATGCACACCTCAGATTTCAGCGTATCGTGGCTCAGCAGTACCACCAGATATTGATATTTCTCGATGCGCCCTTTGAGCCCTTTTTCCCAATCATCGCCCGGTTGCAACGCCAGATCAAGAAATGGCTCGATGCCTGCCGCCTTCATCCGTGCCAATACCAACAGCGCAAACGCACTACTGTCGCTGCGTTTATAGGAGATAAACACGTTCGCAGGTTCAGACTCTTCAATCAGGTCAAAAGCCGCTTTGGTGATATAAACGTCGTTCTCGCCCGCATCAAACTTCAGATAACCGTTGCTAATCAGCAGCCCAAAATGCGGTGACGCTTTGTTCCAGCGATCATTCAGATACGTAATCAGGTCTTGTTGATCCTCGCTCGTCACCAACTGCCCTCGAAACATGCGAAAGGAAATACCCCATAAGCCGACTGCCGCACCTTCTGCCAATTCTTTAGCCAGAATCCGAATCCGCGTCATTGGATTTTGAGGAAGTGGACGTTGACTCGTTCGCTCCATAAATGTGTCAAAAGGAGTTGTTTCGCTCATTTGTAAGTCCCCCTAAAGCGCGGATTAATTGCTTGGCTTAGACTGTCGTATCGCCCGCCAGATGCCCAGACTATCAGCCGTAAACATACGGAACATCGACAAAACACTGAAGACCGAAAATAAACTCGCTAAACTAAACGTACTGCCGATGGAAAGTACGCTTCCCGCGCTGAAAATACTCAATATGCTTCCTGTGCTGCCAATCGACAAAATGCTGCCTACACTCGCAATCGACAATATACTGCCCATACTCCACCGACTTCGAATGCTGTCAATGCTTCTTTGCATAGTATTTCTCTGCTTTCTCTGTGCCTCTGTGGTTAATCGTATTTGTATTGGAATTATATCGACACATTCGGTCGATATTCCCCGAATACACCCCGCAGTGTATGGCAAATCTCGCCCAGTGTCACTTCATTTTCCACACAGGTGACCAACAGCGGCATCAAGTTCTCACTGCCTTTAGCAGCAGTATCCAATTGGCCTCGTAATTCAGCCACTTTTGCATTATCGCGTTTAGACCGCATCTCCGCCAGCTTCGCCCGTTGTGAGGCTTCCATCGCCGGATTGACTCGTAGCAAATCAGGTTGAATTTCGCCTTCGACAGTGAATTGATTCATCCCCACGATGACCTGTTCGCCGCTTTCGACAGCCTTCAAATAGGCATAAGCCGCGTCCTGAATTTCGAGGTTGATGAAACCCGCCTCAATCGCTTTCAACGCCCCGCCCATATCATCAATCTTGCGGATGTAATCTTCCGCCCGTTTGACGATTTCGTCCGTCAAACTTTCAATCACGTAGCTTCCTGCCAGTGGATCAACTGTGTCAGCCACACCCGTTTCATGCGCGATAATTTGCTGTGTCCTCAGCGCCACTTGCACCGCCTTTTGTGTTGGCAGTGCCAGTGCTTCATCCATGCTGTTCGTATGCAGCGATTGTGTCCCGCCCATCACCGCCGCTAAGGCTTGCAGCGCCACCCGCACAATATTATTCTCCGGCTGCTGGGCTGTCAGCGTACTGCCACCCGTTTGCGTATGGAACTTTAACTGCCAACTACGCGGATTTTTCGCCCCGAAACGTTCCTTCATGATGACAGCCCACAGCTTACGAGCCGCCCGGAACTTGGCGACCTCTTCCAAAAATTGGTTGTGCGCATTGAAAAAGAACGAAAGTTGTGGCGCAAAGTCGTCCACATCCAAACCCGCGTCAATCGCTGCCTGAACATAAGCCATGCCGTTCGCCAATGTGAAGGCGACTTCCTGCACCGCTGTACAGCCCGCCTCGCGGATATGATAGCCGCTGATGCTAATGGTATTCCACTGCGGCACATCGGTTTTGCAGTAAGCGAACAAATCCGTAATCAGTCGCAGTGATGGAACAGGTGGAAAAATATAAGTCCCGCGTGCAATATATTCTTTGAGGATGTCGTTCTGCACCGTGCCACGCAGTTGGTCGGCACTGAAGCCTTGCTGCTTGCCCACTGCAATATACATCGCCAACAGCACCGTTGCTGGTGCGTTGATGGTCATGCTGGTCGAGACTTTATCCAACGGAATATCTTGGAATAACCGCGCCATATCATGAATGCTGCTGATGCTCACGCCCACTTTACCGACTTCACCCAGTGCCATTGGATCGTCCGCGTCATAGCCAATTTGTGTCGGCAAATCGAACGCCACCGATAATCCCGTTTGTCCTTGGTCGAGCAAATATCGGTAACGCGCATTCGACTCTTCGGCGCTGGCATATCCGGCGTACTGCCGCATCGTCCAGAAGCGCCCTCGATACATCGTCGGCTGCACCCCGCGTGTATACGGATATTCGCCTGCTTCACCGATCTCGCCAGCAGTGTCACTTGGCACATCTTCTGGCTCATACTGGCGCTTCAACTCAATATCAGATGAAGTTGCAAACCGTTCCTTGCGCTCTTGTGCTTTCTTTTTGGCTGTTAATGGGGCTGTCATCCTCCACCTTTCTTCTCGGTGTCTCTGTGGTTAAATTCTCTCTGAGTTTTCTCCGCGCCTCTGCGGTCAAACTCTCTCCGCATTGAACTTGGCGTTCTTGGCGACTTGGCGGTTTAATTGCATTTCTTAGCTTTCGAAATCATCGGCTTTCACGCTCACATCTTTGAAGTTTGCGAAAGTCAGGTCACTAAATTTCAGACCCAACTTTTGCCGTACCCGTTCAAATAGGGTCGAATAGCTGCCATCGTAACGCCGTGCTCCGTCCAGTGACAGCGTTTTAATCACTTGTTCGATGGCTTCTTTATCACCTTCGATTTCGACAAAGTTACCGTATGGCATCTCGTCCAGCACAATCTCCGCGCCGTCCATCTCATAGGTCGTGCGATACTTTTCATAAACCAGATAAGGGCTATAACCCATCTTGCTCAGAATCGTTTCCATCGCGTCAAAATCGCTGACCTCGACCTCGGCCTCAAAACGGCTCGTGATCCCGTCCACCACCTTACCGTCATCTTTATAAGTCAGACGCACACGCGTATCTTGCCGCAGCCGGATCACCTTGCCACTCGGTGTGAGTGTATGTTCCGCGTCGTCATACCGCACATTGCGCTCATAAACGCGCGGCGCTTTTAAGGTCGCCTTTGCGGCCTCTAACTTTTTCTGTACAGGTTCTAAATCAAGTACGTACAGTTTGATCTCAGTCTCGTTGTAATTGTTAGCCAAGTCATTTTTACCCTTCTACCATTTTCTAACCGAACACATACCATCTAGCCTAAATTCTCGCTCATAAGGTTAATGCCAACCGTGCCAAAGAGTTACATTTTGGTCACCCCAACCGCCTCAAACTATGCTACACTGTAACTGCTCAAATGTTCTTATTTTGAGGTACTTTGTGAACCTTGTGTTACCTTTTCTCAATATCCTCGGTGTCTCTGTGGTTAGTCGCATTGGTATTTGTATTGCACATTCGGCGGATCGCTCCCTCAAATCTGCTACAACGGTAGTGCCAATTGTGCGGCGGCGGATATACGGGAGCCGTTCGCTGCACTGGCGGCACCAGCCGGGCCAACCGCCATGCAAAAGTGCCAATTCGGCGGATTGCTCCCTCACATCCGCCTGCCATTTCGGCGGAAAATCTGCACAAACTGCAAAATCTGCAACGCCTGTAACAACTGAACATCTAAAATTCTTTTGACTTGTAGCTTGTTACTTAAATCTTGAAACTACCCACTTTCCAGCATCCGCACCGCTTCACCCAAATGTGTCCATGCTAACCGGACTAATTGCCAGTAAACGCCTTCTGCGCCAACAGGTGCCAGTAGTACACTTTTATGAAAGGTTCCCGCAGCCCGTTCCCACATCCATAAATCCTGACCATAACTTAACAACTTCGGTTGGTCGCCCAGCTTGTCAAAATTCACCTTTTGGAAACCGGACACCAAGGCCTCATAATCGGCCTGTGTCACCAAAGATCGCAAGGGTTTCTGCTCAAACCGCCCTCGAAATACAACCTCTAACATCGCCCCATTTCCGCTCGTCCGGATGAGAGTCGCCACCGAGTCGTATGCCCGCCTGTCATGGTAACGGATGGTCAACCGGTACACAGCCCGCACCCCCGGTTGAAGCGCCAACTTTTGCATAGGCACTAACTTCATCTGCTCGACGATATTCGTCAATAACGATGCGAGATATTCCAAGGCGTTTTCTCTCTGCGTCTGCTCTGCATGTACCGTCTTCGCAATGTCTGGCTCCCTCCCTCGTTTACGGGGGAGGGCTGGGGTAGGGGTTCTGGATGATTGTTGGGTGTGATCTTATTTCATAGGGACTCTGCGGTTAAATTCTTAGACTTCTAGCACGATCTTGCCGAACACATCAAACTTCTCCAGCATTTCCATACCTTTTTTGACCTCATCAAGAGGCAGTACCGCCCCGATCACAGGCTTCAATTTGCCCGCAAACACCAAGTTCATGACCTTCACGAAATCCTGATGTGGCCCCATCGTACTCCCGATAATGCTGATCTGCTTTGCGAACACCAGCCGTAAGTCGAGTTCAACGATTGGCCCACTGGTATTCCCAACGACCAATATGCGTCCACCAATCCGTGTTGATCGGATGCTGTCGTTAAAGGTCGCCGCCCCCACGTTATCCACCACAATATCTACGCCTTGTTTGTTGGTCATCTGGTAAACAGTTTTTGACCATTGTGGTGTCTCCTCGCGGTTAATTGTGATGTCCGCGCCCAATTCTTTGGCCTTTGCACACTTTTCTGCGTTGCTGCCCACCACATAAACAGTCGCCCCTGCCAGCTTCGCAATCTGGATGCTGGCACTGTTCACGCCTCCTCCAGCTCCCACGATCAGCACACTTTCCCCCGGCTTCAGGCCCCCGCGTGTGATGAGCGAGTGCCACGCGGTCACATAAACCAATCCGGCTGCTGCTGCCTCGTTAAAGCTCACTTGATCTGGTATTTTCATCAAGTTGCGTTCGGGCAATACCGCGTATTCTGCGCCGACACCTGTTGTGCTTTCCCCCAACAAATGATGCCGTGATTGGTTTTCCAAACCAGTCATCAGGGCGGGGCTGTCCTTATCCACAATCGTCGGATCAATACACACCCGATCCCCTGCTTGATATTTTGTCACCCCATCCCCGACTTTATCCACGACTCCCGCGCCGTCTGCACAGGTAATGTGGGGCATCGTTAGCTTTAGCCCCGGCCATCCCTCCCGTACCCACAAATCGAGCCGATTAAGCGCCACCGACTTCATGTGGATGCGTACTTCATTTCTGTCCGGTTCAGGCATTGGTAGGTCATTAATGACCTGTACGACTTCCAAACCGCCATGCCCTGTAATCACTGCTGCTTTCATGGAATTGTTCCTTGTGTGCCATCAAAATTCACTTTTTCATAAACATCGCTAAGGGCTAACGTACATTCAATTGAGGGTAGCGATAAGACACTATCACTTGTTTTTGCGTCGGTCAGTATCCATTGATCTTCTCGTCGGGCAAAGTGTTCAATCCGGATACTATCTTGTGCGATCAAAATATACTCTTTTAGTGAGGCTATTGTCCGGTAGTGTTGGAACTTTTTTCCGCGATCATATTGTTCGGTTGATGACGAAAGCACTTCGATAATCACTGTCGGATTGAGTAATGTGTCGAGCCCATCATCTTCAAACTCAGGTGTACCACATACAACACTAATATCAGGATAGGTGTATAAACCAGTGGCCGGAATTCTGACGCGCATATCGCTAGGATAAATTTGGCAGGGCTTCTTACGGAGTTGGGTATAAAGCGATGCGATTGTGCTACCAACGATAATATTGTGGTATTCACTTGCGCCGGTCATCGCGAAAATCTCGCCGTTATAGTATTCGTGTTTTTCTTCGCTGCCACGTTCCATGCGTAGATATTCTTCAGGTGTGATAAATTTGCGCAATGCCATGCCTATTGCTCCCTAAAGCTTAGCGTAATCCCAACTCATTACGCGCGATCACTAAGCGCTGGACTTCACTCGTTCCTTCGTAAATTTCAGTGATTTTCGCATCGCGGAAGTAACGCTCGACGGGTAACTCCTTGCTGTAACCCATACCACCATGAATCTGTACTGCTTGGTGTGCTACAAACATAGCCGTTTCACTGGAAAATAATTTCGCGATACTGGCTTCCAGTGTATAGCGTTCACCAGTGCGTTTGTTGCGTTCTTTCGCCAGCACTGCGGTATAAATCAGTTGTCGACTGGCCTCGATGCGCATCTTCATATCTGCGATTTTCTGTTGGATCATTTGGAATGAACCAATGGGTTCGCCAAACGCGTGACGTTCTTTGGCATATTGGACGCTGGCCTCGTAAGCCGCCTCTGCAATCCCCAGCGCCTGCGATGCAATCCCGATGCGTCCTGCATCCAAGACCGTCATTGCGATTTTGAAGCCTTCACCGACTTTACCCAGCACATTTTCAACTGGACATTGATAATTGTCATAAACAATCTCGCTAGTTGCACTGGCACGAATACCCATCTTTGGCTCTTTTTTGCCACGAATAAATCCCGGCTGATGTGCGTCAATCATAAATGCAGTGATGCCTTTGTTACCCTTGTCAGCATCAGTCATCGTGAACAAAACCAGCGCATCGGCTACTGGTCCGCTTGTCACCCAACTTTTGCGCCCATTAATAATGTAATGAGTCCCGGCTTCGTTCAATACTGCGCGGCTTTGCATCGTACCCGCATCGCTGCCAGACATCGGTTCGGTCAGGCTGTAAGCACCGATCTTCTCACCACTGGCAACTGGCACCAGAAATTCTTGCTTCTGGGGTTCTGTCCCGAACTTCATCAACCCGTGACAGTAGAGTGAGTTATTGACGCTTACAATTGTGCTGTGGCTTGCGTCAGCCTTCGCCACTTCGATCATCGTCAGCACATAGGCCAATGTATCCATACCTGCACCGCCGTATTCTTCCGGTACTTCAATGCCCATCAAGCCCATCGCGCCCATCTTTTTAATCGTATCCAATGGAAACTCGCCTGACTCATCAAATTCGGCTGCAATCGGCATAATCTCTTTTTGAGCAAATTTACGTACTGCGTCCTGTAGCGCCAGATGTTCATCAGTCATTTGTAAAGTTAAATTTGTAGGGTCAACTGTGGCGACCATTGACTTTTATACCTCTAATAAATGAACTTTGTTGCCTGAATTATAACACTGTGCTGCTGTATAATGCGGGCGATTAATGTCGTAAGGAGGTAAGTTGTGTCTCTCATCAAAATTGATCATTTAGCGGTGGTCGTGGATGATATGCCCGCCGCACTGAACTTCTGGCAGAAGGCTTTGGGCTTGCCTTTGCAGGGAACTGAAACCAACGAACACGAAGCTGTTGATATTGCTTTCCTGCCTGTTGGCGAGTCACGTATCGAGCTGCTTCAACCGACAACTGAAGATAGTGGCATCGCTAAATATCTCGCTAAACGTGGGGCAGGGATGCACCATCTGTGTCTCGCTGTAGAGGATATTGACGCAGCGATGGCTCATATTGCTGCCCAAGGTGTCCAACTGATTAATGAAACACCTCGCCAGCGCGAAGATGGTACCCGTTACGCCTTTGTCCACCCCAAAAGCACAGGCGGTGTCATGGTAGAACTATATGAATTACCGAAAGGCAGCGTCTAATGCGTCGCATTGTCATCCTATTCATTGTAATCATCACTTCAGGCTCGGTATTAGCTCAATCAGTCGATTGTGCCGCCATTACACAAAAGGCCATTGAATCGACTCGTAAAGTTTGTACCACGCTCAAACAGAATCAGGCTTGTTATGGTAATGCCAAAGTGGAAATCAAACCGCGTGCCAACGTTCGGTTGGCCTTCGCTAAAGCAGGTGATGTTGCTCCGCTGGCTTCCTTAGAGACGATTACCACCAGTCCCTTTGATGCAGATTCCAAAACATGGGGATTGGCTTTGCTGAATATCCGCGCCGATTTGTTGGATGGAAACCTTACGGCACTGGTCTTTGGTCAGGCCTCGATTGGAAATGGAAGTGAAGCCTCGAACGATTTTGTCGCGCTGGAAATTACGGTGACTGAGCCGAAAGGTGCCATTCTCCGCGCCGAACCGAAAGCTGATGCTGCGGTTGTTCGTAATGTTTATAGTGGTTCGCGTGAGCAAGCCATCGGACGTGTTGAGGATGGCTCGTGGATTCGTATAGCGGACGGTTGGCTGTCGAAAGATGTTATTCGCAGTACCAGCGATTTGAGCATATTGCAGGTGCTGGAATCGAACAGCACGATCAGCGATGTTTACGCGCCGATGCAGACTTTTACGCTGCATACTGATCTGGAAGACTCGCCGTGCGCAGGTGCGCCGGATAGTGGCTTAATCCTCCAAACACCAAGCGATGTTTCGACGAATTTGGTGGTCAATGGCGCGGCGTTGAATATAACAGGTACGCTGCTGCTACAAACGACGGCTGATAGCAAAACCGTCCTGAGCGTTTTGGAAGGCGAAGTCTTTTACGCGGATGGCAAATCTCTAAAACCGGCTGAACGTCTGGAATATGGCTTTCAAGGTAACGATATTGTGTACGGTTCGCCTTCTGAATACGACTATGCTAATGCCCGCTACTTACCGCTTGTATTATTTCCGCGCGAATTTGAACTCCCGTTTGCCTTGGGCGGCGTGATATTTCCTTTCACACCCGGTACGGGCTTCTTACAAACCTTCACCGCCGATTCGCCTTGTGTTGCTGCGTGGACGGTTGATGTGAATTTGCGCGGTGGGCCGGGTACAAATTACCCGATTAGGAGAGGCGTAAATGGTGGATTTTATGGCAAGCCGGATGCCCGTGCTGTCGGTTCAGACGGCGCAGTTTGGTGGCGTTTAGTTGATGGTGTTTGGATCGCTGCGGATAACACGGCTGCGGCAGGGGCCTGTGGTACGCTACCACTGGTTACACCGCCTCCACCGCCCTCAAAGTAATGGAGAGGATGTTGATGGTGGTCGGATAATGATTGCCATCAACATCCACAACAGGCTTTGAAATTGAATAAGTGTCCACGGATAATGGTCGAATAGCCCGATAACTAGAAATGCGACGATGCCACCGATTGTGGCTCCGTAGACGAAAATGATCTCCTTTTGGCTATCACTAGCCCTCCGAATATAAATAATACCAGCTCCTAAGGCTAGGCTGAGTATAGCAAGAAATAACCCCAGTCCGATGATGCCTAATTCCGACCACGCCGAAAGAAAAATATTATGGACAGGCTGCCCACGTAAATCGAATGTGGTTTTGGCAAGATACTCCGAGGCATACCACGGGAAATTGCCGATGCCTGTGCCTAAAATCGGTGATTGTTTGATGGCATCTATTGCGATTTGGTTATAAACCGCACGATCACTGGCTGATCGTAGCTCAATGGATTCGGTGGTAACGCCTGTTCGCGCTGCTAAAAAGGGTTGGTAGCGCCAGTAGAATAACCCCGCCGCAATTAAGAAAATTCCCGCGATTAATAGCACGCGCAATAAGCGTTGGCGATCATTCCACCATATCTTGATGCTCAATATACCGAGTATAAGCATCCCTGCTGCCAAACCAAGCCACGCACTGCGGGAAAAAGTCAGTAATAAACACCAGAACCCAAAAGTGAAAACCACAACGCCAATGATCCACCGCTTGTGCTGCGTGTTCATGATCCAGATGAGGGTTGCCAGTAGGCCAATGACCAAAAACCCACCGAGCATGTTGGGATGCGGTAGTAATCCATAAGGCCGCAGCCAGCGCACGGCATCGGCTTGTACAATGGCTGTACCGGATGCAGCAGGATCGACTTGAAACTCACCGATAAATTGCAAACCAATAGAGCCTTGCCGGGCAACTTGCAGTGCCGCAATAACGCTATTCCAAACTAATCCGAATACGAGCGCCCGGATGATGAACTTCGTGCTAATTAACGTACAACTCACGCAAATTGCAAAAAGAATCACAAGGATAAATGGTACTGCCGCGCCAATCGCGACACTTGGATATGAATTGCGTTTATAGCTCCATGCCCATGAGAGTAATATCCATCCCGCAAAAATGATCAGCAGTATGATCCACGTCCGCTGAAATCGATTACTCCAAGCACTTTTAAAGCCTTCAAATCCACTGAAAGTCCACCAAATCACGGTCCACAAAATCGGCCAGAATACGACGAATCCAGTACTATAGAACACTGTGAAGTCACCCATGCCAAGTGCTTTCGTGTTGGGAAAGCGCAACCAGAAGGGTATCAACACTAATGTGGCGATAATCCCTAATGTAATAGGCACTGTGCGGTATTTTTTGTATTGCTCAAATAGTGAATGCAGCAAGATAACAACCTTGTGTTTTGGCCCAGCGTTTAATCCTACAGCATTAACCCCCGTCCAGAAAGTATCTCGCCTGTGACAGACTTTAAAGATAAAGTAAGATATACCCCTATGGGTATGTCTGTGAGTTAGGAGGGCACTATGCCAGAAGAAATTGTTCAACAAGCTGATCACGATTTGAAATGTGAATACAACACCAAAACACTGCATCGTATTCGTCGGATACAAGGGCAGTTGGCCGGTCTCGAAAAGATGATCGAGGCTGATGAGGGGAGCTGTGAAGAGCGAGTCATTCGAGCGCGGACAGTTGAAAAAGGAATGACCAGCCTGATCACCCATTTAGTCGAATGTTATCTGGTGAATACAGCACGTCACGAAATGGCTGTTGATCCGGAAAAAACGACCAACGAGCTTAGTCGCATTTTTGACTTGCTCAATCATTAATCTATTACATGGGTGACACAAATGATGAAACGATGGTTCGTGTTAGGAGTGGTGCTAATGATAAGTCTGAATATAGTTCAAGCACAGGATTCAACCCCTGTAACAACTGAAGTGACAGCGGCGTATGTTGTTAACCTATCCACTGATCCAGCAAGTGTCGAGGCGAATAAACCCTTTACTCTGACTGTGACGATCTTGAACGCGGATGGCAAAACGCCCGTTACTGCGTTTGATGAAGTCCACACCAAGTTGCTTCATTTCATTGTGGTCACGCAAGATTTGACCCAATTTCAGCATGTTCATCCCGATTATCAAGGTAACGGGGTATTCGTACTTAAGAATTTGGTGCTGCCGGAAGCCGCCAATTATGTGACGTATGCCGATTTCACCCCAACCGGTGAGCATCAGCATTATGTACGGAATACGCTCACCGTAAACGGCGCGATTGATAAACAACCGGGCCTCGTTGTCAGCCCAACTGATGTCACCGTTGGCGGTCTGAAGATGAGTTTATCAGGTACAGATGCGGTCACTTCTGGCGTGGAAACCAGTTTGAAGTTTCATGTTTCGGATGCCAAAACCGGTGCTGATATTAATAACTTGGATGAATATCTTGGTGCTGCGGGACACTTGGTCATTATTGATGAGGCGAACCAAATCTATATTCATACTCATCCTGCTGGACATGATATGGATGCTATGAGCGGTATGGCGACTACAACACCTGAGATGGCTGGTATGACAATGCCGATCCAATATGGCCCCGATTTGGAATTCATGACAGCCTTCCCAAATGTCGGACTTTGGGCGATGTGGCTACAAGTCCAATATAAAGGTGATATTTATACCTTTCCGTTCGTTGTTGATGTAACAGACAATGCGGATGTAACACCAGAGGCTACTGCCGCTGGTTAAAAGGAAATGATGATGAGTGTGCAACAAATTGATTTGCCAATTACAGGTATGACCTGCGCCAATTGCGCGCGAAACGTTGAACGTACCTTGAGTAAAACGCCCGGTGTGGAGAGCGTAAATGTGAACTTTGCGACTGAACGCGCTCAAGTTTCATTTGATCCCGCGACCCTGAAATTACCCGATATGATCGAGCGAGTCGATAAAGCAGGTTACGGGGTAGCACAGGCGGCCATCGATTTGCCCATTACCGGCATGACTTGTGCCAGTTGTGTTCGGAACGTCGAACGGGCTATTAGCAAGCAGTCAGGAATACTTTCCGTCAACGTCAATCTGGCAACAGAAAAGGCAACTGTTAGCTATTTGCCGGGGAGTGTTCGTCGTGCAGATTTGATTAAAGCCGTCGAAAATGCTGGTTATGGTGTACTCGATCTGGCAAACGTCAAAGAACCGGAAGATGTCGAACGGGCTGCTCGGCAGGCAGAGATTGATCGGCAGCGTCGTCTTGTGATAATTGGTGCGTCGTTTACGATACCGCTGTTTGTATTGAGCATGGCGCGCGATTTGGTTATGACCAGTGCGGCAGGTGGTAGCATGGCAATGTCAGGAATGAGCGCCGCATCCACAGTCAATCCGGCTGTTAGTTGGCTATTATGGTCAGGCTGGCCGTTTGCATTTGGTTTGCTAGCGCTGCCTGTACAAATTCTATTAGGCCGACAGTACATTGTCGGTGCTTACAAAGCCGCACGTAACCGCACGACCAATATGGATACGCTGATTGCACTGGGTTCTTCTACCGCATTTATCTATAGTGCTGTGGTATTGAT
>JACDGI010000095.1 GCA_013821665.1 Anaerolineae bacterium | reverse complement strand
AGCCTTCTCCGTGACCGTGAACTTTGGAGTCACTGCTATTGATGGCAAAACTGACGATAAAGTGATGAGTTTTGATGTTGTGCCTGCCTTTGCTAAGAAGGATTACTACGAAGTACCAAACCCACAGGACTCGTCTGGTTGGACTGCAACTAACCCCAGAGTTCATGCAGAAATGGCAGTAGCAGCGCATGAGGCATATTCAAAAGAGTGGAAGGGCTTGGTTCGGATGATGAAAGCCTGGAATAGGCAAAACGGCAAGCCTGTTACTCAATCTTTTCTGATTGAAGTGATGGCATTCCAAGTGTTGTATGGGGATTTTCAAGGCGACTTTCGTTATGAGATGAAATCATTTTTCGCGTCATTGGCTGACAGAATCCATGAACGCTGGCCTGACCCGGCTGGATTCGGTCCTGATGTGAGCGATGGCATGAATGATAGTCAGAAACGTACTGCTCAAGAATTACTTCTGTCTGCACAAAACAGAGCCGCCGCCGCTATTCAGCTTGAGACACAAGGCAAGCAGGGGGAAGCGCTTCGTGCATGGTACGACTTATTCGGGTCATTGTTTCCATTATCATGAGTCAAAGTTTTTACACCGATATATGAGATTGAACAATAGAAAGAGATTACCCCGTGACAACAAACTCCCCAGCTACAGCTAATGTAGCGGCACATTCTTCCTCAAAACTTAATGTTCAGCTTTTAATGAAAATTCAAGGGGAGAAAGCCAAGTTATGGTGGAATATTTCTGTCGCGCTTCAAGTTGGGATTATCTTTCTCTCAGCCTATACAACCTTGACGAACAACTTCACGACAGAAACAGCACTATTTGTGATCCCAATTATGAGTATCTGTTCACCACTTATGAGATGGAGAGCAGACATACTTAAGGGAGCATATCAATCATTGTTACGAAAATTTGAATTTTACGACGGCGTTGGTTGGGCAATATTGCCGAGGGAAAAAAGCGAGTGGCTGCTAACACTTTCAGAAAAGCAGAAGCAGGAAGTCACAGCGACAGACCGGATGCCGGTTCATTATTTTGCGTCGAACAAACAGTCTTCAGCAGAACGGTTACTTGAAAACCTTGAAGAAAGTACATGGTGGTCGAAACACGTAGCGAAGTACGCAGCAATAATATTTGGTGTGTTTACTGTGTTTGTACTGTTTTCGAGTTTCGCTGTGCTTCTCTTAGCTGTACAGGGGGCGCTTGGTCAGACATCCCTCACAAGCATTGCTAAAGTGATTGTGTCAGTCATTGCGGCACTGTTCTCTATTGGTTTTATACGTATGACCGTTGAATATGCGTTGTTTTCTCTGACATCAGCCAAATTCGAAGAAAAGTCATGTCAAATTCTTGATTTGGGCAAGCCAGTAGATCAGGAAGAGGCAACGAAACTACTTCATGAGTATCAAATCACTCGTTCAGGCGCACCAATGCTGCCAAGTTGGGCATGGAAAATGAACGAGAAAAGGTTAAACCCTATCTGGGCAGAACAGAGACTTAGAAGCTAAACTAGAGAGTTGATATTAGAGAACAATCCGCATTGTTTCTCAAAGAGCTGCTTGGACTGCTCTATGTAATGTTGCAATATGCGTTATGATTCGCTCAAGGGAGCAGTAGTATGAACCAAGACCAAGTATCAAAAACCTCAATCAATCTCGCTAAAGAACGTTCAGAGCAACTTTCCGACCTTTTCCCAGAAGCCTTTCGTGAAGGTCAGCTTGATTTAGAAGCCTTAAAAGCTGCATTAGGACTTCAAACATCTGACACAAAGACAGAGCGATTTAGCTTCACTTGGGCAGGTAAGCGAGATGCTATACGTCTTGCCCAGACACCAAGCCGCGCCACGCTTATTCCTTCAGTTGAAGAGTCGATCAATTGGGATACCACCAGCAACGCTTTTATTGAGGGAGATAACCTCGAAGTTCTAAAGCTCATTGGCCGTTCGTACTTTGGACGTGTAAAAATGATTTACATTGATCCTCCCTACAATACTGGCAATGATTTTGTCTATCCTGACAACTACAGTGATCCCCTTGAAACATATCTGCACATGACAGGTCAGACGGATACAAATGGCAATAGGCTTACTAGCAATGCTGAGAGTAATGGGCGTTATCACTCTGCTTGGCTCTCAATGATGTATCCACGCCTAGTTTTAGCGCGTCAGTTCTTAAAGGAAGATGGAATAATTTTCATTAGTATTGACGATCATGAGGTTCACAATCTTCGTCAACTGATGAACGAGATATTTGGTGAAGAAAGTCTCCTAGCTTGCTTTATTTGGCATAGGCGACAAATGTCAGACAGTAGAAATCAAGATAGAGCATCTACAGACCACGAGTATGTTTTAGCATATCGTAGACCATCCGCAACTTTACAAGGGCGCGATGTTGATTTGAGCAAATATAATAATCCTAACAATGACCCAAGAGGCGACTGGTTTAGTGCTGATTTGACAGGTCTTGCTAACAAAGAACAACGCCCCAATTTGCATTATGACATTGCTAACCCAGAAACAGAAATCGTTTACCATCCTTCCGTAACGCGAGGATGGTCAGTTTCAAAAACTACGTTTGAGAGGTTGATACAAGAAGGCAGAATAATCTGGCCGTCAAAACCAGATGGTCGCCCAAGAGTTAGAAAATATCTAAACGAGCGGGAAGATTTCAAAACGGGTTTTTCGACAATTCTTGATGTTGGTTTTACGACTGAAGGTACTCGTGAAATACAATCTCTTTTTGGAGACAAGATCATCCAATTTCCAAAGCCTGTAAGTCTGATAAAGACGCTTATTGCACAGGCAACTTCCCAATACGATTCCGACATAGTCATGGATTTTTTTGCTGGCTCATCTACAACAGCGCAAGCAGTCTACGAATTAAATGGTGAGGATGGCGGTAATCGACGGTATGTTCTAGTTCAATTACCTGAGCCAACCGACAATCCCACTTTTCCCACAATTGCAGACATTGGCAAAGAACGCATACGTCGCGTTATCGACAAAATAGAGAAAAGTAATGGCAAACTACTTCGATCCTCAGATGATTTAGGTTTTCGTGTGTTCAAACTTACTCAATCAAACTACCGCCAATGGCAACCAACAGAAGACGCTGGTGAAATTGTGCAGCAGTTAGAACTTATGGCTGACTCGTTGCTTGTTGCAGGATGGAAACCAGAGAATGTAATTTTTGAAGTAGCTGTGAAGGAAGGATATGGTCTGAATATCCAGGTAGAACAAATTGATGGCTTGGGTGACAGTACCGTATATCGAGTGACCGATTCTGACAAAGCACAACATTTCCTAATCTGTTTGGATGACCAACTACCTGCCGATTTACTGATACAACTTGGGCTTACACAGGATGATTTATTCATTTGTTTAGATAGTGCGTTGAACGATACCCTCGCGGCAAATTTTGCCCTACAAGCACGGCTCAAGACACTGTAGTAAAGGGCGAAAAATACATGCAAATACAGTTTGAATCCAACCAAGACTATCAGCTTGCTGCCATTAATGCCGTTGCTGATCTGTTTGATGGTCAACCTTTTAGTGAAAATACTCTTCAATTGCTTGAAACAGGTGGCTTTGCCCTGATTGCGAACCGTTTGGATATAACGGAATCAGACGTTATTGCTAACCTTCAGGCAGTCCAAACTTCAAATACAATCCCACAGGATGCAGAACTTCAATACATTGAGGGCAAGACTGATTCAGCGAGTGGTGAACTTACAGTCCGTTTTCCTAACTTCTCTGTTGAGATGGAAACAGGAACGGGCAAAACCTACGTCTATATCCGTACTGCTCTTGAACTCGCACGCCGTTATGGATTACACAAGTTCATCATAGTTGTGCCAACCGTTGCCATCCGAGAAGGTGTTCTCAAAACCTTTGAGATGACTGCAAAGCACTTCCGTGAGCTTTTTAGCAATCTACCATACCGTTACACTGTCTATGATTCGGGCAATTTGTCCCGATTACGTCAGTTTGCAGAAGCTACGACGATAGAGTTTCTAATTATCACGATTGATTCTTTTAATAAGGATGCAAATGTCATTCGACAAAAAGATCGTGACCAGATGCAGGGAGTTCCTGCCTTGCATCTTTTGCAAGCGACACGCCCAATCCTTATTCTTGATGAGCCACAAAACTTTAAGACTGAAGCACGCGAACAAGCTCTTGCTAGTCTGAATCCACTCTTTGCGCTCCGCTATAGTGCAACCCATCCAAAGGGCAAAGAGTTTAATCGTGTCTATCGCCTCACTCCCTACGAGGCATACCGTCGCCGCTTGGTTAAGCGAATAGAAGTTGCCGGAATACAGCAAGTGGGCAGCAGTTCCTCTGTCTTCATGCGCTTGGAATCGGTTGATACAGCCAAGAAAAGCGTAACAGCCAAAATTGCTTTACACGTTTTTGGAAAAAGTGGCACGGTTCATGAAAAAACGGTCACGCTCAAACCTGATGGTCAGAGTCTCGAAACAATGACTAACTTGCCCGACTATGCCCCGTATATTATTGAAGAAATCTCAATTACAGATGAGCGTGTTACCTTTACCAATGGTTTTGTACTACAAAAGGGTGAGACTACAGGATCAGACAAAGAGGCGATATTTGACGCACAAATCCGCTACACAATCGAGGAGCATTTCCGCAAACAGAGACGTTTCGTTCAGCAGGGATTAAAAGTTCTTTCCCTGTTTTTCATTGATCGAGTTGATAATTATGTGCAAGAAGATGGTGTCATTCGGCGTTTGTTTCGACAGGCTTTTGATGATCTAAAAATGAAGTATCCTGAGTGGCAAGATATTGATGCAGAGGCAGTGCAAGGGGCATATTTTGCCCAAAAACGCACTAAGTCAGGCGACGTGTTATTTGAGGAAAGTAAGACAGGCGAATCCGACCGTGACAAAGAAGCCTATGATCTGATTATGCGTGACAAAGAAACCCTGCTCACCTTTGCAAGCCCCGAAGATGATGAAGAAACTCGGAGAAAACGGCAAGTCTGTTTTATCTTTTCGCATTCCGCGTTGAGGGAAGGCTGGGATAATCCTAACGTCTTTCAGATTTGTACGCTTAATCAATCCGTCTCTGATATGCGTAAAAGGCAGGAAATCGGGCGCGGTGTTCGCCTTCCAGTAAACCAGCTAGGTGATCGCGTGCGTGATGAACGACTAAATATTCTCACGGTTGTCGCTAACCAGAGCTATGAAAGCTATGTACAAACACTTCAGCGCGAAGTTCAAGATGAATATGGTGTTGATGGAGCGCCACCTAAACCAACCGATGCCCGTGAACGAGAAATAGTTCGACTTAACCGCAAAATATATGAACTCAGTTCAGAATTCCGCGATTTATGGGGTCGTATCAAGCATAAGACTCGGTATGCAGTACAAATTGACACACAGAAACTTGTGGATGAGGTCGTAAACGAACTTAATCAAATTACTATTGCGCCACCCCGTGTTGAAGTCAGCACAAGTCTTGTGGATGTGCAGCAAGACAATGAGTTTCTTGCACTAGCGACAGGCATTCCAAAGGTTGTGTCGCGGCAGTCCGCGAAAGCTAGCAGCCAAAATATTGTTGAAGTGATGCTCCACATGCTGCAATTCACTAATCCGCCTGTACGAATTACGCGCCAAACCCTTCTCGCTGTCCTGCTAAATCTCAGTGAAAAGCGCCAACAGGAAGCATTGAATAATCCACAAGAATTTTCCTCACTTTCAGTGAGACTTATTCGCACAAAGTTAGCCGATCAGCTTGTAGATGGCATTAAATATGAACGTATCAATGAATGGTATGAGATGACTCAGTTCGTGGCAGAAATTGAAAGCTGGAAAGAATATCTTGTACCCACCGACAATTCCCTCTATGACCATGTGATTGTTGACTCTGACGTGGAACGCCGTTTCGTTGAAGACTTAGAAAACAAGTACAGTCTGTTTGTCAAAGCGTATGTTAAGCTCCCTGGATGGTTCTTAGTACCTACGCCCGTAGGAAACTACAACCCGGACTGGGCAATTGTTGCAGCAGACCCTCAAAATAACACCGAACGTCTTTACTTTGTAAGTGAAACAAAAAGCACAACTCATTTAGAAGAATTACGTCCAGATGAGGCGAGGAAAATTAAGTGTGGGAAGAAACATTTTGAAGATGCACTCGGTGTGAACTACCAGCATGTTACGTCAGTAGATGAGCTTTTTGGATCGTAATCGTCATAAAAAAGGCGATTTTACGCTATGCAAAATTGGAAGAAGTCAGTGGTCACTCAATTAGAACTCGGACAACGCATTCGCCAAGCCCGTGACACTATCGGTATGTCTCAACGGGATTTCTCCGACGCTGTTGGTAAAGACCAGACGGCGATCTCTGAGTATGAAACTGGAAAGCGGAAAGTTCCCGCAGTGGAACTTTCCATATTCGCCCAAGTGCTACAAGTGCCTGTATCGTACTTCTACGAAGGTGACATCCAAGCCGATGACTTGGATCACCTCCTATTGAATGAGTTCCGCAAACTCCCCAATCTCGAAGCCAAGCAAGTTATCCTGCAAATGGTTCGGGCGCTGTCTTCACTACTCAAACAAAATTCCTTTCCTGAATAGATTCTCTTGTTGACTCTGGATTGTGAGTCCTGCTAGATTCGGACTCGATATGCCAGATTCTATTCTTCGGCAGTACCAGCAGAATACTTTCTCCGTTTTTTGTTCCACGTATTGGACAGTCTGTGGTTTGTTCCATCGCAAACGAGACCTTGAACAACTCATGTCTTGGGCGACCCGCAAGAAATTGAACCGCCCACGCCAGTTCTATACTCACCTTCTTTTCGACATCGACCAACGACTCTGGCACTGGCAGCGCCGCGCCCCATTTACATCTTCTGCAGCGGAGTTCGCAGTGAATTTCGCCTGTTTATTTACTGCAAAGAAGGAGTTTCGCAAAGGCTACGCATCAAAGTTCAGAAATTGAAACAGAATTGCGGGTTATTTTGCGTTTGCACAATCAAAATTATGGTATAATCACTGTCGTAGTCAAATAATTTAACGCTCCCGGAAGGTGCTGGAAACACCCGCCGAGAGCTAACCAAAGGCGCTGATAAGAGCAGCACCGGAGGCTAACGCGCAATTGTAACGTGGCGCGTCATGCCGTCAATGCTGCTTCAGCACTGACGGCTTTTTGTTTACCCAAGCTAGTAAAGGAGATATGCCAGACCACTCACCGTCAAACCATCCATTGCTCACGAAAGAGCGCAAAGGACACGTTAAAGGAATTGATTTTTCTCGTGCCTACCATGCGCTAATCAAAGGTCATGTACGAGTGCAGACCACTCGAAAGTTGAATGAGATCGAACGCGCAAGAGAAGAACAAGGAGAGCAGCAATGAGTCGCCATAGTTACAAACAGCAGAGCGAACAGGCAACGTTTCCAAAAACGGCTGGCGCTTTGCCAATCACACGTCCCGTCGCCGTCTACTACCGACAATCTACTGATGCACAGATTGGGAACGTCTCTACCGCCATGCAAACGATAGATATGGTGACATATCTTGAGGGGCGAGGATGGAATAAAGACGACATTCTGATGATAGACATGGATGGAGGTATTAGTGGAACGACCAAGATTGATGAGCGCCCCGGTATGCGAAAGCTGTTCGATCTCATTACAGATGGAGAACTTGGGGCTGTTGCCTGTCAGGATGAGGATCGCCTCTTTCGTGATGTTACTCAAATTCAGGTCAACACCTTTGTTGAAGCGTGTCGCAAGTCCAACACAATGGTACTTACACCAAGCATGGTGTACGACTTTGCTCATGCAGAAATGGGAACATTCTACATTCGGCAGTTTCGCTTTAAGTCCGAGATGTCTGCGGAGTACATCACATCCTACATTCGAGGGCGGCTACATCCGGCAAAAAGACGGTTGATGATGGAAGGAAAATGGGCTGGATGGAGTGTGCCACTTGGGTTTCTCGTTGATATGCGGAAACATTTAGAGGATGGCAGCAAGAATCCAATGCATCGAAAGTATGTGCCTTACGAGCCATTTGCGGAGATTGTGCGTGAGTGGTACAGAATTTTCCTGAACAACGCAGGGAATGTCCACGCAACGGTCAAACACATCTATGATTTTGGTCCGTACTATCCTGATCCAAAGACAACAACCGTTCCCGATGGATTCCGTTTTGTCCCATCCTATCGTCTCAAAAACTACGGCACTGGCTATTGCTTGGGCGACGTTGGCTTGACCGGACTCTTGAGCAACGCAGCGTACATTGGTCATTGGGCGGTGAATGATGTCATTGTCATTAAGGACAATCACTTGCCGATTATTGATGAGCAAACGTTTTTTCAGTCATTTAATTACCTCTCAGCCGTTACCTTAGATGGGTCATCAAACTCAGACTATAACCCCTATCAGCAAAATGCGCGTCCAACCCTAGAAGAGCATCGCCCGGTTGAACGCCCAATTTTTTCTGGCATGTTGTTCACCGAAATAGATGGCAAGCTCCGCCGCGCAAGTACCCAATATGTAGGCAAGTTTCAACACTACGGCTATGCCGTCCACAATCCCTATCCTTTGGAATATGTGGTTTGGTGGAAAAAAGCAGACTTCGTAGACGCGGCACTTTCCAAACTCCTGTTAGAAAAATTGGAAGCCACATTCAACGCGGATGAATGGCAGCAACGTCTTGACGAGTTTAAGGGCGAGTTTGAGAAAGACCGCCGCTTTAAGCTAAAGCAGCTAGAGGCTCTTCAACAGACAATGGATAACTTGTTGTTAAGCCTCGAAAACCTTACCCATCCTGAAATGATTAAACGGGTACAAACACGATACACCGAAGCGGAAAAAGAGCGTAAACGACTCACCGATGATGTCCATTCTGCAACGGCAGAGATGACACGTCTTGAATCGCTTGCGTCGCTGCGTGAGATGTGTAACCCTGCGTTAGCGAGTTGGGACGACATGCCCCGCGAGGATAAAGTCGTAGTGATCCAATCGTTTATGGAGCAAGTGAAAGTGACTCCGCTCGAAGGTCAAGCAATTTGTCTGCAAATCGAATGGCGAGACGGCAGCACTGATGAGGTCTCTCTTGCCAGACAAGGCACAACCTATCTCCAATGGCTGAAAACACAAGAGGAGCATCTTTTTCATCTTGTTGATGATGGCGCTTCTCAGCTAGAAATTGCCGCCTCATTCCCAAACCGAACTTGGGACGCTATCCGCCAGAAGGTGTGGGCAGTTCGCGGAAAAGGTTCGCTCCAAGTTTCCCCACTTCCCATTACAGATACGGAGACATACGGAGATTATCTCAAACGAACAAATGGTGGGAAAACGGCACACAAAGCCCGAAACGGCGAACGATGGAACGCAAAAGATATTGATAAACTTCAGCACATGGTCGAAGCAGGCGCGGATCAAGTGGAGATTGCTGCTGCGTTCCCGCATCGCAATTGGGGGCGACTGCGTGCCACCATCACGAAGCTATGCGGAAGCGAGACGAAAATTCCGGGAGCAGCCGCCGTGAATGGGGTTGCAGGACAAATTCGGAAGTATGAGACATACGAGACGTATTTACTCAGAACACAACGGCACGTACCGCAGGAGCAAGAATCGACAGAAGCGGCGACACTAGAAGCGGGAGAGGATGACCTTGCATGTATCAGTTCTCAAAACCATCGAAAAATAATACGCCGCGATGCGCTAACGTGATTTCTCCGGGGCGAGGAATTGTACCGCCACCAACCATGCCGGGTTGAGAAATGGTATGATGCGGAGCGCGAAACGGGCGACGACGCATTAAAGGATGGTCGTTTTGAAGCAAGTCAGCAACTGAATAAATGCGAGTAACTTCTAAAGCCTCTTCTAAGGTCATTTGAGGAAGAATACCGGGAATTGCCCTTGCTAATAATGTTTTTCCAGTTCCCGGGGAACCGACCATACGAATATTATGATTACCGCCAGCAGCAATTTCCAAAGCCCTCTTCACGTGATCTTGACCCTTTATGACTGAAAAATCCACTATCCCTTCTAGGCTAGTCGACATTGACTCTGGTGTATCTTTTTCCAATACATATGGCTTAATGGTATTTAGCCCATATAAATGCTCAACTAATTGACCAAGCGTTTCCACTGGAATAATCGCAATTCCCGGGACGAGAGAAGCCTGTGGGGCATCAGATGCTGCCACAAATACCCGCTCAAAACCTTGTTGATAAGCGGCGTAAGCCATTGGCATGACGCCCTTAACATGACGTACGCTCCCATCAAGTGATAATTCGCCTATGAACATACCGCGTTCGAGGGCAGCAAGAGGAACTTGATCGGTAGCAGCCAAAACACCGATTGCGATTGCTAAGTCGTAAGCAGGACCATGTTTGGGTAAGTCAGCAGGAGATAAATTAACGACATAGACTTTGTTAGGAAAAGCCAAACCGCTATTTTTGATTGCAGCCCTTACCCGTTCGCGACTTTCCCTAACTGCATTATCGGGTAATCCAACTATCGTAAAACTCGGAACTCCCGCACGGGGATTAAAGTCAGTTTCGACTTCCACCACAGATCCATCGAGTCCAACCAGCGCACATGCACGAACAATAGAAAGCATTACGTCCTTCTGTCTTAAATATCTCTGAAATATATTTTTAGTATACAACGATGAGCAAAATTAGAGGATTGAAAACGTCATTAATCTGAGGTTGTCATTCAAACATATCTGGATGAACCAATACTTAAACATCAGTCGAGTTGTGTAGCTTGAAGTGGCATAGAAGGCAAACTAGAGGGAGCAGAACACCCCTTATCATACGGCATACACTTCTTTGACAGACAGTAGCTGTAGAGTCCTAGGGTGAAATAAAATTATCTTGAACTTGATCATTTTGTGATCACAGTAAGATGTTCAAGTCCCAGCGGGGTCACACACGGGAAAAAGCGACCAAAATAGTGGTCGCTTTTTTCATTTTCGAACCTAAATAGGGTTCAAGTCCCGTTGGGTATGCAGACGGGAAATTTCCTTCTAGCATAACCAAATAGGCGTTTTATGTTACTCATCGACGGGAACCCACGTCGCAACATAATTGTCACGATAATGCCGAAAAGCATTCCGATATATGAAGATAGCAACTCTTCAAGCATTGACGATTCCAGCTATGGGAGGCTGCGATATTGAGTCATGTCGAGGTATATTTATGATCTATTAAAGTGTAATCATCTATGAGAACTCGTTTATGAAACGTGAGAAGCGATTCCGTCTTATTTTAGCCCTCCTTGATGAACAGGGGCGCGTGAATGTCGATGATTTAGCTATTCATTTCAACGTATCCGCTGAAACGATTCGTCGTGACCTCTCAACCATGTCTGAGCAGGGATTATTGCGAAAAGTTTATGGTGGTGCAGTGAAGTTTCAGTCTGCTCAAGAGAATTCATTCACACTACGTACACAACAATATGCCGAGCAAAAAACATCAATTGCTCAGTATGCCGTTCGTTTTGTGAACGCTGGTGATAGTTTGTTTCTCAACTCGGGTACAACCACAACCATCTTTGCACGAGAATTGGCAAAGCGGATTGACAACCTGTTTGTAATCACCAACTCTCCCCAAATTGCCCATGAATTTTGGAATGACGGTCAAACCAATCATAAAATTTATTTACTCGGTGGATATTATAACGGCGCCGAAGTCGAAATATTGGGAACAAGTGTCATCACTGCAATACAGCAATTTCGGACTGACCATGTATTTCTGACAGTGGGTGCAGTGAATGCCTCTCAAGGATTTATGGATTATCGCATCGAGACAGCCGAAATGAATAGGATGATGGTGCAGCAAGCAAGGCGAACGACGGTACTTATTGATAGTAGTAAGCTCGACCAGACAGCGCTGGTGTCCGCTTTTGCACTGGATGCAGTTGATCGTGTTATTACTGATATTCCCCTATCTGATGCTCTAGCCAACGCCTTCAATAAAGCTGATATACAAGTACATGTTGCTGAGAATTCTGCCTAATCGTTTTAGCCGTTATCATTATCGACCTTACCCTATTTCCCCAATCAGACTCGCCAAAAATGCCTAATCGGGCATTATTAACTAAAATAAATGACTATTCGGGCATTTCTTGACCTAAACTTAAATATACATTAATACACACTTGCTATAAACCATCTCGTCAGGGAGAAGGAAGATTGATCCCTTTTCTTCCTTACTATGCGCCTATTAGGCATTGAATTTTTAAGGAGTATCGACGCAATGGTTTATCGTTCCACACGAATAATGTTCTGTTTACTATTGGTTACTCTAATTGGGGTCGTTCCTTCATTTGCACAAAACACTACGACTTATAGCGAAGCGCCGATGTTGACCGAGGAAGTCAATGCGGGCAAAATTCCCCCACTCGCTGACCGTTTGTCAGAGCATCCGCTGGTTGTTGAACCAATGCAGTTGGGAGAATATGGTGGCACATGGCGGCGACTGATGACCGGAGTCGGTGATGACGGTAACCTTGAACGTACCGCCAGTTATGAAGGCTTAGTTCGTTGGGATACCCAATACGATAAGGTTATTCCCAATGTTGCTGAAAGCTGGGATGTCAGTGCCGATGGCAAAGAATTCACCTTCCACCTACGCTCCGGCATGAAATGGTCGGATGGCGAACCTTTTACCGCTGACGATATTAAGTTCTGGTACGATGATGTGGCGAACAACGCCGACATCAATCCGAGCGGTATGGACTTCCTGATTGTCGACGGTAAGACTGCCGATTTTGCGGTTATTGATCCTTATACCGTCAAGTTCACTTTCTCGCAGCCTGCCGGATTATTCCTGCCTCAATTGGCTGCACAATGGGGCGTGCAAACCGTCTATTATGCACGTCACTACTTTGAAAAATTCCACCCGAAATACAATCCGAGTGTAGCAGCAGACGCTAAAGCTGCTGGTTTTGATAGCTGGGTGACTTACTTCCAAAATCATGGTGGCGATCACTATAATCCTTCTCGTTGGGCACCCGGTGTTCCGACACTCGATCCGTGGATGGCACAAAACGCCCTACAGAGTGATACCACACAGCTCGTGCTGGTACGCAATCCTTACTATTGGATGGTTGATCCTCAAGGTCGCCAATATCCTTACATTGATAGCATTACTTATGATGTCGTGCCTGAAGTCCAGAATATGGTTCTGCGTGCCGCCAACGGTGAAGCGGACATGCAAGACCGCCATATCAATTCACTCGATAATAAGGCCTTTTTTGTCGATAACGCGGAAAAGGGTGATTATCACATCATCGAAGAAACCTCGACCGATAGTAACAGCAGCGTTCTCCAGTTGAACTTGACCTCCAAAAATCCGGCGCTGCGGACCATATTCCAGAACCGTGATTTCCGTGTTGCGCTATCGTATGCCATCAATCGCCAAGAAATGATTGATACCCTATATTTCGGCACAACGACACCAGCCCAACCTGCGCCTCTGCCGGGTACGGCACTTTACAATGAAAAGTTAGCAACCCAGTACACCGAATACGATGTGGATAAAGCCAATTCGACGCTGGATGCAGCTGGCTTCGATAAGAAGAACGCCGATGGTATCCGTTTGGATGCCGATGGCAATCCGATTAGCTTTGTTATGGTGTTCAGCGAATTCCCATCCAATGCGGCGCAGGTCATGGAATTTGTTCAACGTTACTGGCGTGCAGTCGGCATTGATATGCAACCCCGTCAGATGCCCCGTGAGGCTTTTGATGAAATGGTTTATGCTAACGGTCACGATGCAGCACTTTGGGGTGGTGAAGGTGGATTGCGTCCGATTGGTCGTCCGCACAACTTCATGCCAAATGACAACAATGCCTGGTATGCTTCGGCGTGGGGTATTTGGTCGGAATCGGCAAAAGATCCGAACGCCGAGAAACCCACTAACGAAGCAGCACTACGCCAAATCGAACTCTTCAACCAAATCAAGCAAACGCCTGACCAAACTGAGCAAGAAAAGCTCATGAAAGAAATTCTCGACATTGCAGCCGACGAATTTTGGGATATTGGTATCAGCACTCCTCAAGCATCATTCGGTATCGTGAAGAATAACTTCTTCAATGTTCCCGACAAGATGCCATCTGCCTGGGAATGGCCGACACCTGCGCCTGCTAATCCCTTCACCTTTTTCTTCAAGAATTCGTAACGCTTAGTTTCGAGTCCGAATATAGCCACAGCGTATTGATAACTTACGCTGTGGCTATCCTGTTTTGGAGCAATATTTTGGGTGCATATGTGCTTCGCCGTGTACTTGCCTCATTGATGACGTTGATTGCCCTGTCCATTGTGACTTACATTATCATCGACCTGCCACCGGGTGATTATGTGACGACCTATGTATCGGAACTGCGTCACCGGGGCGATCAAAATATTGATCAGACAACTATTGATGCCTTGCGTGAACGCTATGGTTTTGATGAACCAATTTTCATCCGTTATGGCAAATGGATTCTCAATTTGCTTCATGGGGATTTGGGACGTTCGTTTTTATATAACCAACCAGTTACAGAGTTAATCGGTGAACGTGTACTCCTCACCATCTTAGTCTCTGGCGTTACATTACTCGTATCGTGGGGCATCGCGTTTCCAATTGGTATTTATTCGGCGTTGAGACCCTATTCCATCGGTGATTACATTTTCACCTTTATTGGCTTTATTGGGCTGGCCGTTCCCGGTTTCCTCCTCACACTCATCGTCATGTATATTGCTTTTCACTATTTTGGAATCACGATAGGTGGGCTTTTTTCGCCTGAGTATATCAATGCGCCTTGGAGTGTTGGTCGAGCACTAGACCTCTTACAAAATATAGGGATACCGGTCTTTATCCTCGGTTTGGGCGGCAGTGCAGAATTGATTCGTGTGCTGCGTGCTAACTTACTGGACGAACTCCATAAACCTTATGTGGTAACGGCTCGTGCCAAAGGGCTGCATGAGGCGGGCATGATTTTAAGACATCCGCTGTGCGTTGCACTCAATCCTTTTCTGAGTACAGCTGGTTGGATATTGCCGGAATTGGTTTCAGGATCCGTTATTGTTGCCTCGATATTAGGGCTGCCTCTAATCGGCCCTTTGCTGTTACAGGCATTGAGATCGCAAGATATGTATCTGGCAGGCGCATTAATCCTGCTGCTGGGCATGCTGACCATTATTGGCACGTTTCTTTCTGACCTTTTATTAGCGTGGGTTGATCCTCGTGTCCGCATCTAAACTGCTCAATCATCAAACTGGCCGATCAGTATCTACTCCCAAGTCGATACCCGAATTTCCGCCGCCCCTCTCGCAACGACAGTTGGTATGGCGACGATTCTGCCGCCATCGGTTGGCTCTCATCAGCCTTGCTTTCCTCATCCCGTTGGTCATTGCTACGCTGTTTGTTGAGTTTATTGCACCTTTTCCTGCCGACAAATCAAACAGTATTTATGTCTATGCACCGCCGCAAACACTGAATTTTACGATGACCGATGAAACCGGCAACTTTCATCCGGGTGTTTATGTCAACGGTTATCACTCCGTAGTCGACACAAAGGCTATGCGGCGCATTTTCACGATTGATCCGTCCCAGCGTATTCCAGTCGGCTTCCTTGTACGGGGCGAGGCTTATCAGATGCTGGGGTTTATCAAGTCGGATATTCATCTATTTGGCCCGTTAGACTCGACACAACCGCTGTATGTATTTGGGGGAGACCGGTTGGGACGGGATGTGTTGAGCCGCGTATTCTATGGCGCACGCATTTCACTGTCGATTGGATTAGTTGGTGTCGCCGTAAGTTTGTTTATCGGCATCATTTTGGGCGGTTTATCAGGCTATTATGGCGGTTGGATAGACAGCCTTATTCAACGAATAATTGATTTCACACGTTCACTGCCAACCATCCCGCTTTGGCTTGGGTTGGCGGCTGCTTTACCCTTAAGCTGGTCGCCCATACAGGTGTACTTCGTCATCAGCTTTATCCTGTCGCTGGTGGGTTGGACTTCACTTGCCCGTGTGGTACGGGGACGCTTCCTTGCCATCCGGCGTGAGGATTATGTGTTGGCTGCTCAGGCAATGGGTTCTCGTCCCTGGCGCATTATGGCCTTTCATATGCTCCCCAGCATGTACAGCCA
>JACDGI010000823.1 GCA_013821665.1 Anaerolineae bacterium | reverse complement strand
ACATCAAACAACACTTTGCGGTTACGCATGGGTTCACGCAACTGGATGAACGCGCCTAACGTGCCAATCATGGTCAGGCCGGGGATGGGCATAGGAATAAAATAAGGCAGTGTGACCGCCAGCTTATGATGACGCGCGGCGAAGTAATGCCCCATCTCATGTGCGCCTAAAATCAACAGCAAACTGAGTCCATAGGGCAATCCGCGCCAGAGTTCGAAGAATATGCGGCCGGAAAGCTGATCGGCCGTTGTTGGATTCATGTTATCGAGAGCGAGCATTGTGCCGACTAACAACACGCTAAAAAGTGTGGCGATGAATAGAATGGCGTTCGGCCACCACGACGTAGGACGTGGATTGACGCGTCCAGTAATAATATGGATAGTGTGTGGCCGCGCGGCTATGTCTTCGTTATTGGATGAGGTCGTCGTGCGAAACACTGCCATATGGTTCAGGGGCACGAGTTGTTGATCAAGCTGTTCATAAGCCGCTTCTGATTCACCCAGCAGACGACCTTCGAAGCTGGCGACCAAATGGCTTTTCAAACCGAGACCCGTTTCGACCGGTTGAGGTTCGGCGGTAGGCGATGGTTCAACAAAGCTTTCTTCTTGAATGTCCATGACGGTGGCTACTTGCTGGCGCAGTTCATTTTGCAGCAGTTCGGCCTTCGAAATAGGCACTTGCACCACCCGCACTATCGGGCGATCTTCACGAGTCGATGCAATTTCGTTGAGCATATAACTACACAAACCCCAAAGGATTGACTAACTTAACCGATGAAGCGACTGGTGATCTTACTATAGTCCATTAAGATGAACCTGCGGTGATAATTTGCCAAATATCACCACCCGGCAGCAGTTCGAGGATGCTTTTGTCGGCACTATTCAAGTAGAGGTCTTCTTTATCATCGTTCTTAACGACCTGTATAAAACCGTCATATTGGGTTTCTGCCGCTGAGCCTAAGCCCAAACGATTGCGTACCACATCGTTGCCACGCCAGACAAAGCCCAGAACACGCACGGGTTGGAACAAATTCGGTGGTGGGACAAAGCTTTCTTCCGATTCTTTATCCACAGCCGGATTAAATTTGTTCTCGAAACTCAACCAAGCCGGAGAATGGGTGTCGTTAAACAGCACATAAACACGATTGCGTGACTGAATATAAAGCATCCGCCCACGCTCAAAGGGTTCCTCGATAATGGTAGTAGCTTGGGCAGGCCCAGCCGGACAAGCATCCGGCGGCGGTTGGAAGAACCACGGATCAGGACACGAGAGCGGAACGGATAGTGATTGGGTAGTTTCTAGGTCGCCATCACCCGCGCTTAATAAGAAGGTAGCCTGACCGCGATCACGACGGCTGATAGTAATCGGCAGATTGCCATCGGGCGGCACATTCCACAGATTGCCACGGGCTCCGCTCGAATCGACGCGATAAATAATGGCGTTACGTGCGCCGCGCACTGACCAGAAAAGCGTGACCACACCACCGGGTTCAACCTGCTGCACGTTGGTCGTAAAGAACTCAATACGAGGGGCATTTGGATTTGGCGGACGGGTCACAGTGGTCAGCACGGCTGGCGCGGTACTGGTCGAACCAAACAAAGGTGTCGGTGATGGGCCAGAAGCCACCGAGCGCGGTGTGAGGGTGGGTGTCGCACCTATGCCGGGGGTTGAACTGGCGGTTGGGGTTAGAGTTTGGGTAGCTGTCGGGCGGGCAGTGGGTATAACCTGTCGAGCCGTCGCGCCACACGCGCTGATTGCGAGTGACAACACAGCAATGCCGATCCAAGTTGTCCAGAAGTGTCTTTTCATATTGGCTTTTATGACTGATTTTCTGGAAGAATTGTAAAATACTTACAGTGTTTAGGGCGCACTATTCGAAAATCCCGATTATCTAAAGTCAATACCTCAGTTATATTTCGTCGTTCAGCAACAGCAATAACAGTGGCATCAACAAAATCAACACGTGAGTCCGCATACTGCTGTACAATTTCGCCGCTCCGTTGAATATCTTCATTCAAAAGTGGCTCGATACGATATTTAGTCGCTGATAAAGTCAAAATAAAATGAGCAGCAACCGTATTACCTGCTTCACGTGTAAGCAAATACATAACTTCAGCTAATGTCGTTTGAGGTAAATAAATAATGCCCTGACGTTTATAAACCGCAACACAGGCTTGATGTGCATCCTCAGTAATAAGTGCTACCGCAACCACAAAACCGGTATCAGCTATAGTAGCCACAAATTCAGTCTTTTTTCTGCGTCCAACCGCTGTGCGCGTTGATTTCGTCACGCAATATCTGTTTAGATTGACGAGCTAAATCTGTTGAACCTGATATAAAACCTATAGCAGGGTCATTCGCCTCGTCGTAATTATTCGGTAATTCATCGGATTGTATTGCATCAGCGTAGTTCAACAAAGAGGCAACCTGAGAATCTGTCATGTCAAACAATTTATGGATAAGGCGTTCTCGAATCGATTGAACAGCCATCACTTGCCCTCTTCTACAAGTCACCTGAGAATCTATTGTAACACAAACTACTCTGTGAATTTCTTCTACACAAGATCAACAATAGATTGTAATTCTGGTGTAATTAGGGCAAACGAATTAACGGGCTTCTGTTCGGTAATCGTCACGCGGCGGCGAGAAACAGTCAATCACCAACGAATCGATGATCGCACGGGCACTGTGGACGATGCCGCCGGGGATGGCATAGCTTTCGCCGGGGTTACAGATAAAGACTTCCTCACCAACCGTATATTCGACGCGTCCGTAAACCACATAACCCACCTGATCGTTCATATGACTGTGTTTAGGTACGAGTGAATCCCGCTCTAAGAAAAATTCACAAAGCATGGTTTCATCGGTGGTCGCCATTGTACGACGATGCACACCGGGAAGCATCTCTACTTGGTTAGCATCCTTGGGGGATACAAAGTAACCGTCTGCCATTTGTCCCATCCTCGCTAGTACCTTAAGCCCTATGCACACAATAATTTCTTGTCTATTATGCGGATGAGCTTCGAGATTGTCCACCGACCTAACAGAACCAACTTACAAATCTTATTGCGATGCTGATTTAGACCAGTAGATGAGGAAGAGTGGAAATGGCTGTTAGTTTTTTGAAACGTACCACACCTAAACTCGGGGATGTCATTGATTGGACGCGGCGTAATATTGACCGCGTAAAACTTAATTTTACCTCTGGGAGAATTGTGCCTGTGGATCCGTGGCCTCAAAAACCTTTTATCTACCAAATTAACACTTACGTCTGGCTCAATACCCTTAGCCGCAGTTATAACCGACCGATCACACTTGAAAATGTGCCGGATAAGGTGCTGGATGAACTATCCAGCTATAACGTGGATGCTATCTGGT
>JACDGI010000822.1 GCA_013821665.1 Anaerolineae bacterium | reverse complement strand
TTCTTCGGTGTCAGCCCTGCCCGACAGAGTTTGGTGGGCGCAACCACAACCAACAATAATGGTACCATCGCTGCTGCTGGTGGCGGTCCCGTTACCGTCGGTGGTCCCGGCGGCCCCGGTGGTGGACTCAGTAACCTGTCGGATGCCAACAAAGCCGTTGTGACGCAAGCCCTTGCCAGTGGCATACCCCTCAGCGAAATTCGTTTCGGTGATTATGTAGCGGCAGCCCTGAACAAAATGAGTTCGGACGGCAGCGATGCCCAAACCGCGCTTCAGACGCTCGAAGCCCAAGCCGTAAGTGATTTACAAGCGGCTGATACAGCCAAGACCGCCAGTCCAGTCGTGCTGGCAACACCTGTACCCGAAGTCGTGCTGCAAACCGGTCAAGTCTCGCTGAAATTCGGCTTGAATTCGTTCATTGCGCCCCTGCCAAACAAAGATAAATGGGATCAATTGGTGGCGGACTTCACAGCCAGCGACCCACAAGTTAAAGATATTAAACTCGATGTAGAGGCTCGCGGCGGTAACCAGTTTGCATCAACTGATGACTGCTTCTATCTGCCCTATAACAACGTACCCGGTATTGATCTTTCGACGGTGATTAACCTCGATCCGTTCATCGACTCGGACAGCACATTCGACAAGAACGACGTGATCGGCAATACGTTGAATCTGATTACGCGGGACAACAAGATTTGGGCGTATCCGCTGGCGCTGCAACCGGTCGCCTTGGAATATAACGCCGATGCATTTGCCAAGTTTAATGTGCCTGAACCGGCATCCGGTTGGACGATTAACGCTTTCACCGATGCCCTTAAGAGTATCAAGGTTGATCCAGCCGATGCCGCACCATTCGCATCCCGCGAACCGGGGGGCACGTACCTCCTGATGCTGATCGCCGCTTATGGGGGTGTACCACTCGACTACCGCACCGACCCGCCAACCGTCGATTTGACTTCACAGAAGAATGTTGACGCGATCCGTCAGGTGCTCGATCTGGCTAAGAATGGCTACCTGAAATATGACAAACTGTCTGCGAACACCTTCATTATCAATGGTGATGATGCAACCGCCGAAAGTATCTATGATACTGCGCTGAACGGCTTCAGCTTCCGTGGACGGCGAGGCGGAGGGCCAGCAGCACCCGGTCAAACCACCACAACCGGCACCACAGATGCCTATAAGCTCACGACTTATCCAACCGGTACGGACGCATCCGCAGTGTCTTATGATGTGACGACCGCTTATATCAGCGCGACATCCCAAAATCCCGAAGGCTGCTACCGCTGGATCAGCTACCTGAGCAAGCATCCCGAAGTGTTGAACGCGATGCCAGCCTTCCGTTCGCAACTGGCGGATGTGGCAACGGTGCAGAGTGCCAACGCAGCCAATTACTACACCCTGCTGGACAACCTGATCCAACAGCCCAGCACCATTGTGTTCCCGTCACAGGGTGGCGGTGGATTCAACTCACCCGCCAACTTCCTGATACAATTCTGGATGAACCGTGCTTTCGATAATTATGTATTGAATAACGGTACGCTAGAAACAGATCTGGCAGATGCGCAGACCTACTCGAAAGCATTTCAGGAATGTATAGCGACGATCCCGGCCCTTGACCCAGCCACACAAGATCGTCGTGCGTTCTTCACGCAATATACGGACTGTGCTAAGAAAGCCGATCCAACCATATCCGGATTGTTCGGCGGTGGTTAGGCTAAGAAGTAACTGACTTGAGAGGGCGCACAGCCGTGCGTCCCTCCAACATCTATTGGACTTGTCCGGTAGATGTAACAAAATAAGGTTACAATTCGTATTAATAATACTGAGGGCAACGCCCGCTGTTGCCCTCCTGTGTTGTTTATTTCTCAATTTAAAATTTTCAACGATTTGCATAGACCCGAAGCCGAACTTGAGGTTACTTGCCCGTGTTCCGTTTTATTGATTTGCTGTTATTCACGATTGAGCGCCTCCGTAAACACTATGTACTGGTGTTCTGGGCGCTGGTGGGGCTTTCCACAGCGACTACGCTCGCTTTGAGTCTGTGGTTGTATGTGGACGCGGTCAATACTGGACTGCTGACATCCAGTCTTTCCAGCCCACCCTACGCTTTCCGCTTTCGTTATCTAGGCGCATGGAACGGCAACATCACCTTTGATGATGTCAACAGTGCGACGGCGGCAGTTGGCAATACCTTCACCGGCATTATCGGATTACCAGCCGCGCGGGAAGTGCATTTCGCACGCGGTGGCGCATGGGCGGTCAAGCGGCTGCCGAAAAATCAATCGCTAGGCAATCTGAGTCTGGCGACTCTCAGTGGCACCGCAGACCAGATGGAAATCTTTCAGGGTCAATGGCCGCCTAAAGCCGTGGGCAAAGATGACCCTATTCCCATACTGATTTCGGAGACGATGCTGTACAAAATGGGCGTACAGTTTGGCGACAAGCTGACGATTACGCGCCCCGGCGGTAAGCCCGTGAATTTACAAGTGGCGGCACTGTGGCGACCGATCAACGGCAATGATCCAAGCTGGGTGTTCCCGACGAAGTTTTTTGACACGATGTTGATCGCGCAGCCCGACGATTTCTTAAAAGGTTTAACTGGCGCTGACCATCCAATCGAGGAAGCAGCGTGGTATGTCTCCTTTGATGGCAGCAGCGTCAAAACCTCGGATGTGAATGGCTTATTGGGGCGCATCATCGATGGGCAGCGGGCGGTGACTTCGGCGCTACCACCCATCCGCCTGGATTTGTCGCCAGTCGATGGCTTGAACGCTTTCAACCAGCAGGTCAGTAAGCTGACGCAGCAGTTGGTCATTATGATTTTGCCGGTGGGCGGCTTGATCTTCTACTTTGTGTCCTTAGTGGCGGGTTTATTGGTCAACCGTCAACTCAATGAGGATGTAACTTTACGCAGTCGAGGCATGAGCCGACAGTCGATCCTCAGCATCCATTTGATGACGTGGCTGTTGATGGCGTTCATCGCGCTCGGTGTGGCGATTGGCATCTCACCTTATCTGGTGAAGCTCATCGGACAAACCAGCTCGTTCATGCGCTTCGACAATCTATCCGGCGCACTCTATGTCACCCCGACACAGCAGTCGATTATTGTGGGAGCGCTCACAGGCTTGATCGCGGCCAGCAGCGGTTTGTTCATCGCGTGGCGCTCAACCGGCGAAACCATCACCAGCTTCAAGCGCAACGCGGCACGGGCCACCAGCGCATGGTGGCAGCGCATGTACCTGGACATCATCTTGCTCGTTCCCGGTTGTTACGTCCTGCTGACGCTCAAGCTGCAAGGCGGTTTGCAGACAGCGGTTGAAGATCCCTTTAGCAATCCCTTGAACTTCCTCGGCCCGACGCTCTTTTCACTCGGCTTAACCCTACTG
>JACDGI010000821.1 GCA_013821665.1 Anaerolineae bacterium | reverse complement strand
GCATCGTGTAGGTATTATCGACAACACCTGTTTTGATGTTGGCCTTATCGACATCTTTTAGATACCACACTAGTTGGATAATCTGGTCGAACGTTAAACCGGTGCTGACCCCTGAACTAATCGCGTTCCAAATCGTCGGTGATTGTGCAATCAGTTGCGGCATCATATTCAGGCTTAACACACGGTCACGGATAGCATAAAGCACGGCTTGCTGCCGTTCGGCACGGTTAAAGTCGCTGTCGCCGTGACGTGTACGTGCATATTTCAGCGCGGTTTTGCCGTCCAGATGCTGTAATCCCGCCTTGATATAGAAAGGATCGTAGCCGTAATTCATATCGGGATAACTCGTATCGCTGATCGCATAGGGCACATCAAGATCAATTCCACCAACCGCGTCCACAATCGTGATAAACGTGTTGAAGTCAATCGCAACGTAATCATGCACACGGATGCCAAAGTTATATTGCACAGTCTGTTGCATCAGGTCTGGCCCATAACCCGGTCGTTGCAATTCGCCCAATACCATCGGTGTATTGATACGTTGCGGTTCGCTATACCCCGGTATAGATACAAATAAATCGCGTGGGATACTTAAAATGCCCAGCGTTTTGGTCGTTGGATCAATACTAACCAGCATCATCGTATCGGTGCGATAAGCCAAACCCGTTTCGCCCGGTCGCCGGTCTAAACCCACGATCAGTACCGTAAAGCGTGATTGCCCATCCCATGCCGAAAGGGTTAGGTTACGCCCATCGCTTAAAGTGATTTGTTGGCCGGTTTGCAACCCACTCGCGTTAGCAACTTCAATTGGCGTGGGTAGGGCGATAACCGCTGTCGGCATCACTTCCTGTGTGCTTTGGGATGCCCGTAGTAAGATAAAACCGCTCAATCCCATCACCATAACGATGCCGAATATGGCTGCGGCAATCACCACCCATGCCCATTCGCCCCCTTTGCTGCGGGAGTTTACACGTCGACGGCGCATCCGTTCCCGTGCCGCCGATTCTTGGAGACTTGGTGCAGGTGGTAAGGTTTGGTTGTAGTATCCTTGCTGCACTGGTGGCGTGTTCGGCATAGTCGGTGCAGGTGGTAGATTCGCCGAGCGATTAGATGGAATATAAACCGGGCGATTATTGACCACTGTTTGTTGGTCATCTTGCGCGGATGGATTTTGCATAAGCCTCGGCACTCGTAATGATTAATGAACTTTCCATAATGATGAGTATAGGGCGGGTAAGAATATGCGTCAATGGCGCTTGATATACGATAACCCTGCTGTCGGTGCATGGAATATGGCAGTCGATGAAGCCATCATGGAAGCGGCTGGGGCAGGGCAATCACCGCCCACGCTCCGGCTCTATGCATGGAATCCGCCGTGTTTATCGCTTGGCTACGGTCAGCGTTTCACGGATACTGATGTTGTGCGTTTGGATAACCTTGGTTGGGATGTCGTGCGTCGTCCGACAGGTGGTCGCGCGATCCTTCACACGGACGAAATGACTTATAGCCTATCGCTGCCTGCTGATGACGAAATGGCTGCTGGCACAATCGTCGAAAGTTATCAGCGCATCAGCCTCGCCTTACTTGCAGGTCTATCATACTTAGGCGCAGCCCCTCGTGCCGATCAACGTGCCGAACACATGGAAATTGGCCCTGTGTGCTTCGAAACCCCATCACATTACGAGATCACTGTCGATGACCGTAAACTCGTAGGCAGTGCCCAGATGCGCCGTAAAAATGCTGTCCTTCAACACGGCTCACTGCCTCTCTGGGGCGATATTGCCCGAATTTGTGATGGACTCATTTTCCCCGATGAAGCCACTCGCGAGCTATCGAAAGACCATGTTCGCCAACGCGCCTTGACCTTAGCTGATGCCTTGGGTTACGAAGTCGCATGGGATCAAGCCGCCGAAGCCATCATTCAAGGTTTTGCCGAAACCTTTGACGTTGACTTCCAACAGTTTGAATCGGCCTTATCCGACTCCGAATACCATCGTGTCCAGCAACTCTTCTCCGAAGTCTATTCAACTCCCGATTGGACTCAACGCCGCTAACCTGAATTTCACTTTCTAAACTCTCTTTTCTCAGTAGTTCAAAGTAAATATTGCGAAAATAAAGTATTGGATTGGTTCCCTCCATCGCTTGCGGGGGAGGGTTAGGGAGGGGGTCGGTATTCGCATTACTTTCTTGGTATTACTTCAGCCTCTCTGCGGTTAAATTTGCATTATCTTCCCGATTCCCTTGACACAATGCGAACAAATGTTTAATCTATGAGTGCTGCGTATAGTCATACAGGAATAATCACATGACCGAATTGCGCCAAATTCCATTGTTCCAAAACCAACCGGTTACCGCCGCCGATCTGAATATCCATAGCGAATTGCGTTATACCATTCCACTTTTCCAACAACACCTCCAAAAAGAAGGCAAATCTCAGCACACCGTTAACGCCTTTACCGCTGATTTGCAACTGCTTGCGGACAACACCGGCGGTGACACACCAATAGGGGAGTACACCACCAATAAATTGAACGACTTCTTAGATTGGTTGGAACATGGGCGCGGTGTGCCGTGCAGTCGCAAGACTTATGCCCGCCGTGTGACCACCCTCAAAGTGTATTTCAAATGGTTGCTGAGTATTCACGCCATCGCTCACGATCCTGCCAAAGCGGTTCTTCAACGCTCAGGGCCAGCACCATTGGCTTACGCCCTCAGCCGTGACGAAATTTCGGCGGCGCTCGTGGCTGCCCGTAGTATGAAAAAAGGTGATGAAGTCGATACTCGCCCCGAAATGCTCTTTAGTCTAATCCTCGATACAGGCATCAAAAAGAGCGAAGCAGTCGCCCTCAAACCAGCCGATATTGACCGTTCCAACCGTGAGCATCCGGTGCTGACTATCAAGCATAAAGTGCGGAATATCTTTAAAGAACGTCACATTAATCTTGAACCAGATTGGCTGCGACTCTTTGATGAATATATGGTGCAGCACGCTCCCAAAGAAACCATGTTTAATTGCACCGCCCGCAATCTCGAATATATCTTGTCTGATGTTGGCGAAGCGGCTGGCATTCCCGCCAAAATCTCGTTTGAGATGTTGCGCTGGTCAAGTGCTGTTCGCGATGTCCGCGAAGGGCATGAGGAAGAATATGTCCGCGAAAAACTCGGTCTTAGCCCTATAAGCTGGCAGGAAACGCGCTCCAAAATTAAGCGTCTTATCGAGTTGCAAACCAAACCCGAATCGCGCTGAATGTCGTCCAAAAAGGTTTGCATTTTCTATCCAAAGACGCTTGACTAAGATAGAACTTATGGTCTAAAATGAGTGTAATGGCTTTCATAGGTAGGACTGCATTAAGTGGTGGAGGGCGAGTTTGACTGTACTTACCCCACCCC
>JACDGI010000094.1 GCA_013821665.1 Anaerolineae bacterium | reverse complement strand
ACCGTCCGCCCCGAATTTACAGCACTTGAAAATATCGCCCATCTGGCGGATGAGCTTGGCCTGAGAATCGCACAAGGTCATTAACATTTGACCAGCAGAGCTTTGATTCCACTCTGAGGCACGTTATGCTTTCGAGTATCCGCCCTTTAGGTCACTAGCTGCTGTTCGGGACTATTGACTGTAGACAATCAACAAGGACTACACAGTGGACATCCAAACGACCACCATCAACATCCCCAACGGCACACCCAACCTCGGTGGCTACCTCGCGCTGCCTCCCGGTGAAGGCAAATTCCCCGGTGTGGTCGTCATCCACGAAGCCTATGGCCTCAACGACAACATCAAGGAAATCACACGCCGTTTCGCAGAAGCCGGATATGCCGCGCTGGCAGTTGATCTCTTTGCTGGACGTAATCAGATGGTATGCATGGCTCGTTTTATGGCGAATATGCTGCTGCTCAATTCACTCAACCACGCGGGTATCCGTGATCTAAAAGTCTCGCTAGATTGGCTGGAAAACCATTCTAAAATCGACAGCACCAAAATCGGCGCAATCGGCTTTTGCATGGGTGGCAGCTTTGCCATTTCATGGGCCTGTACCGACAGCCGCTTAAATGTGATTGCACCCTTTTACAGTATGAATCCCCGTCCAATAGAAGCCGTTGCCCGTGCCTGTCCTGTTGTCGGCTCGTTCCCTGAAAACGACTTCAGCAAAAACATGGGCATCAAATTAGAGGGTGAACTCACCAAGAACAACATCGCCCATGACATTAAAATTTATCCCGATAGCAAACACTCTTTTTTCAACAGTCCGCGTGATGTGAAGGAACAAGCCGCCGCTGACGATTCGTGGTCGCGCATCATGTCCTTCTTCGGCGAGCATATCGGTGGGTAATTGAGGTTGGTGATGCGTGGCAATGAGATAAGTAGAGTCGTAACACATTCTTTAGAAGAATGTACAAAACGAATCCAAAGCCTTAACTATGAGGGCATATTAAGCTCAAACCGTGTGCAATTCTGGCATTCTGACGAACACACAGTGGATTATGAAATTAGAGTATGGAGATTTATGAACTTTCTGGGAATTGTGTCAGGTGATCTGATTTTTCAAGATAATCGATCAACTTTGGTCAAAAGCCAAGCAGAATTAGCAATTTATCTGAAGATTGGTATCTTGATTTATACACTTTTTGCTATAGTCTTCACTTTAAGTGATATATTCAGTGGAAAATTCCCGGTAGCATTATTCTTTATCCCTTGGGGATTATTGTGTTGGGTTTTATGGACTTGGATGTGTAAACAAGTTATCAAATCAATTATGAAGCAATTAGAGTAGTATACGTTTCTAATCATGCCACTATCTAATCAACAACTCTTAATGCCCGACGCCGAAGTGTATATTGACCGCAACTTCATCACACCTGCTGAAAGTGATGCCCTATTCACCGATTTGACTGCCAACATCGTGTGGGAGCAAAAGCCGATTCAGTTCATGGGCAAAACCGTGATGCAACCCCGCTTGACGGCCTGGTATGGTGACGAAGGCAAATCCTATACGTATTCCGGTTGGACAGTCGATCCTATGCCCTGGACGCCCACACTCCTCACATTAAGGGCGCGAGTTGAAGGTGCAGCCGGAGTGGTCTTCAACAGTGTATTGCTCAATCGTTACCGCACCGGACAAGACAGTGTCGGTTGGCACAGTGACGACGAACCGGAACTCGGTACCAATCCGGTCATCGCGTCCATCAGTTTAGGCGCTGCCCGTAACTTCCAATTCAAGCATAAACACAATCCTGACCTTAAGCAGACCATCGAACTCACCAACGGAACGTTACTTTTAATGCGTGGCACAACTCAACATTTCTGGAAGCACCAGATTCCCAAGACCACCAAGGTCTTAGGCCCGCGCATCAACCTCACCTTTCGGGTGATAAATTGATCGTAAGTTGGGTGAAGAAACATGTGCGCGCTATCGCTATTATCACCTTGCTTTTGATTCTTGGTATGGCTTATTTCCTGCGTCTAGCGAATGGCTTGTTTAGCGATGACCCACTTTTGACCGCTTTATTACATGGTGATGATTCGCTTAACGCCAAATACCTCAGTATCGATTTTCAACAATATATCAGCCAACACTGTCCAGATGGCAGAGCATCAGCATGTATTCAAAGTCTCGTATCACCTGATTGGGGCAAGCCAGTAAGCGTTAAATTCGGCATAGGCAGCGGAAGCGCAAAGAGCGAACTATATTACAGCGGTTGGAGCAACAACCAAAGCATCGTGATTGTTCTGCTCTTTGATGAAGAAAATGGCAGGCAGGTATATACAGGTTGGCGAGGTTTCGTCCCATCCGAAGGTGAAAATCGTGATGCGGAGTTATTAGGTGGACAGAGGCACGATAACGAATTTCCACCTGTTAAAAACTAGATTACTCTCAAAGATTACTCATCATCTTCAGTCAGCAGCCTATGCAACTCTGAAGCTGGAATGGTTTCTCCATTTAATGCTTCACGAAGGCTGATTCTTATACCTTCTAGAATTTCTTCTTTAGTTGGCTCTTCAAGTACTTGCTCAATAATTGAAAGTGCATAAGTCTCGGCACTCTCATAGTTATAGGTTTTGGCAAGATATTCAAGTCTTTGCCTTTGCTCAGCAGTTACGTTGATTGTAAGTGATGTCAATTCAGTCATAATCACAACCTCGGTGACTTACCCGTAAGTTTGGTAAACATCTGGTATCCAAACCAGCGAAATGGCTCCGGTGGAATCCGCCCATAGGTCGCATGATAAAACGGCAGCTTACGCCACTTCTCATCATCCCCCGAATACATATCTGTCAGCACTTGACCGGAGATATTCGCCAGCGTCACCCCATGCCCACAGTAACCAATGGCATAAAAAACATTCCGGTTGTCGCCGCGCACACCCATCAAATTATTCCGTTTGAGGGTGATGCCCAACGTACCTGTCCAACGATATTGAATCGACAAACGTTTACTGGCAGGCAGATAATCGTACATGGTCTTTTGCATCGCGTTAAACGACGACGAGGCTGAATACGGTGTACCGGGATAAGCCGTGCGGTTGTTGAATAAATAAGCATAACTTTGATTACTACCACCGCCAAAAACGATATTGCCTTCATTGGTAATGGTCGAATACGAGATGCGGTCGAGGTCGTCGCTATAACCGGCATAGGCATTCAATCCAAGTTGGGCACGCTGCTCCGCTGTCAGTGGCGCGGTGGCAAACACATGTGAATGCAATGGGAAAAGTGCATCACGGAAATAACCCAGCCGTGTCGTATAACCATTCGTGCCGAGGACAATCGCCTTGGCTCGAACTTCACCCTGCGGCGTAGTCAACGTTATGGTCGAACCTTCCTGAATTTTCAGCACCGGTGTGTTCTCATAAATCTCGACACCCTGCTCCACCAGAACAGGTCGCAATCCACGCACCAACTGCGCCCCGTTGATCTGTCCCGAACCCGGATCAAGTACCGCGCCATATACACCTTTAGCGTTCAATTGCTTGGCTAAGGTCGCCGAGTCAATAAACTGGCTGGGGATACCGATGGCATTGTGTTCTTCGCATTCTTTATGGGCATCTTCCGCACGTTTTGGGTCGGTATAAAACGTCAGCGTGCCATCGACGCGATGACTCACCTTCAAATCGTGTCGCTTGATGATGTCCAGAATCATCTGGATACCGGCGCTGGTCGTCTGATAAACACGCTGGGTCGCCTCTGGGCTGTGATCAGTCATGCCTGTTACCCAATTGAGCATCATGCCACCATTGCGACCACTCGCCCCATTCGCCAATGATTTGGCTTCCAACAGCACGACCTTTTTCTCAGGATAACGCCGGCTGAAATGATAGGCCGTTGATGTCCCTGTAAATCCCCCACCGATGATGGCTAAGTCGCAGGTGATTGTCCCGCGTAATGGTTCACCTACTTTGTAATCCGATGTTTGAGCCGCCCACAACGATTGATTGGTATCAATATCTGGCCCTTCTGGAAAAATCTTCGCCGCAATCGGCCACGTTTTTGAAGCGAGGCTGGCCGCAGCCAACAATGCGCGATCAGCAGTAGAAGCCTTGTTTGCATCGTCGGACATGAACGCGCTCCAATTGAAAATATTGACCGGATTAAGTTAGGTTCACAACTCTAAATCATACCCTTAAGTTGGCGTTTGAAGCCACCCACCTATAAAGTTTAACAGCACGATATAGGTAACCGATTTATAATTGCTATTAATCAATACATCGGAAGTTATATCGTGCGAAAAATACTAATTGTCTTGGGCATCGGCATGATTGCTATCAGTTGCATTACCTTTTTCGTGGGTGCAAACATCACAACATCGAATCTGTCACGCCTATCCGAAACCACTGCCGACCCCGCCACATATTGTAAAGCAGGCGAGAAACTGGCGACACCTCAACCCGGAAATAAGCTGGCAACACCGGGGAAAAACTTAGCCACTTTCGGTATCTATTGTGTAGATGACGCAGGCAACAAACGTGACATCACATCGGATGTCATGGGAAACGCTTTCGGGCAAATGTTTACGGTTTTGCCCTCATGGTTCACCACTGGTATTGTCTCGATTGCTTTATTCTGCCTCGGTCTGCCCATTTTGATCATCGGCGCGATCCTTTCTCTACGGGGACAAAAGTCCGCGCAGGTACTGGTTACCGCCTCAACACCACTCACCTCAAGGACAGTTTCAGAGTATTTAGACAATCCATCGGCGAATTTTACGGATCGACTCACACAATTGGATAATGCTCGCAAAGCCGGTCTGGTATCCGCGGAAGAATATCAACGCTTACGGCAGCAAATCCTCAACCAATTGAGCTAATTATTTCACTGTACTACTTGCCCACCAGAAGTAATCGCCACTGGTATGATATTCCGCCGTGAAGCCATGTTCCGCCAACTTCGCCACCAATGACTCGTCGTAAAACATTTTGACGATGGTGTATTCTTGACCATCGTTTAGCTTGCGTGTGTGATAGATACTTTCGGGATCATAATCCGCATGGTTAGATGCTGTCGAAGTCCGTGTTTGATCCCGCAGCGAGTCGACCATAAACACCTGCCCACCAACTTTGGTAGCCTGTCTGACGGTCTCTAAAAAGCCATCCAACTTTTCCGGCGGCACATGTGACATCCAGAACGACATGAACACCAGATCGTATTGCGTATCCGGCTGCCAATTAAACAAATCCGCCTGACGGAATTCGACATTGACGCTGTTCACCTTGTCGCGGTTAATCTCCAGCACTTCCGGCGAAGCATCCAAGGCCACCACCTGAGCGGCGATTGTCGCCAGTTCTTTGGTAAAGTTTCCCGTACCTGCGGCCAATTCCAGCGCCGTTCCAATTTTACCGACCGAGCGCAGCGCCTTAACGACCGTTTCAACTTCCGCGAACCACTGCCCATTGCGTTCCGCACCCCAATCATAGCGTCCGACGCGGTAAAACCACTCGTCATATTCGCCCGCCCTCGCTCGATAATAAGCAATCTGGTCTTGGAGAACATTATCTGTCATAGGGATTTATCCTTTTCAAAAACGAGTATCTCGATAGCTCCTAAAGAGCAATCGAATTGGGATTTGCTCCCTCCATCGCTTGCGGGCGACCAGTGACTGAGCGCAGCGCAAGGTAGCTGGGGTGGGGGTTAATTATATAGGCTGATACACGTAATGCGTGAAATGCAAACAGGATTTTAGTCCTAACCCTTGCGCCAGTTGGTGTGATGCCTTATTCACATCCTCCACATGATAACGCGGGACAAAGCCTTTTTGCAGCACATCATGGAGCGCCGTTAGCACCACACGCCGCGCATATCCTTTTCGTCGCGCCAAGTCTGCCGTATGCACACCAGCGATTTCCCACAGATCATCAAAATTCTGATAGGTCATACACGACGACAATAACGCCTCGCCATCATACAAACTAAACAGAATCGCACCCTTGGCAAAATCTGCCGCGATTTCTTCACGGCTGTAACCATTGTCAAGAAATGCTTCTATATGCGACTCGCGTGGTTGGGACTCGATTACCACCTCGGGATCAGCCTCAAATCGCGCATCCGATGAACTGGTATAGGAAGTCAATGACCGTGCAAACTCCAGATTGAGCTCATCACACATCACTTTTTCAGTAGCCGCATCCGAGAATTTAATCACTTGGCTGCGGTCGAGTAGTCCACTATCGCGCATATATTCCAACAGCACTTGAGCCATTTCGGCATCATCCGCCGCTGGCAGAAACACTTGCTCAGTCATCGGATAGGCGTTCGCGTCCCACACCACCCGCGCCGATGGATACCGCAGCAAAACAGACGACTTGCCATCACGCTCCAAAAATGAAACCATAATGCTGTCGCCGTACAAATGCATGTATTTGAGGTGGACCAGATACTTCAACGGATCAGAATGGAAATAATCCTGCGCCCGTTCCCAATCATGGTGCGATGAGTCCATCATTTTGAATGTGCTGGCCCTCTACTTGCGATGCTCATTCACAGCATACAATTCCAAATAACCACATTTCTCGCAGCGATACGCATCCACCATATAAAATGGCGATCCAATATCCACCACATTGACCCCAAAGATGGTCGATTCTTTGCGGTGTCCCCACAAACTCATCTTATCCCCGCGCAAACCACCGCGTTCCATCTGTCCATCGCACTTCGGGCACACTCTTGTTTCACTCATCTGAACCTCTATAGCGACAAAATTTTCGATTTTCAAACTCATTTCCACGCAAAAGCATTTTCTTAAAGCCCCTCTCCCTTGAGTTCGGGGGAGAGGGGTTGGGGTGAGGGGGTTATTGTTACCGTATTTCCTCGACCGCCCAATGGTCGCCCATTGCGCGGCGACCTTTAGCTAAACCTTCGCCATCGCTGCGTTCCAGCGTCAAATCCGCACGGGTCAACATCTCATCCCGTAGATTAATGCCAAGTCCCGGCCCTTCTGGAATGCTCAAATGACCATCATTCACGGTTGGCGCGAAGCCGCTCATAATCGGGAAGTAAGTTTTATAAAATGCTCGTACCGACTCCACAAAATACAGGTTCGGCAGATGCGCCCCCAGATGCATACATACCGCATGGCAAATTGGCCCTGCCACGTTATGCAGCACAATCGGCACACCGAAGGCTTCCGCCATATTCGCAATCTTGCGCGTCTCGGCGATGCCTCCGTTCCACACCGGATCGGTCATGACGATTTGCGACACGCCCTTAACCAGCCAATCCCGCAGTTGCCAACGCGTCAAAAGCAGTTCCGAACCAATAATCGGAATGCTCGTCCGCTGCGACATAGCCTTGATCTCGTCCGGCATCACCGCTGGCATCACATCTTCCATAAATAGGATGTTGTAGGGTTCCAGCGCCCGCGCAATCCGTTCGATACTGGCGCGGTTCCAACGGAAGTGGCACTCGATGCCGATCTCCATATCCAACCCCACCGCATCCCGAATTTGCTTGACCGCCGTCAGCCCTTTTTCCACATCATACGGATGAATATACTGTCCGAACGAGCCTTCGCTGAATTGGTCGAACGGCCAAATCTTCATCGCTTTGATGCCATCCGCTAACAAACTTTTCGCCAGCACACCTGCGTCCGTATGCCACGCGGCATAGTCTTGATATTCACCAAAACCGATGCAAGTGTTATAGGTCGGGATACGTTCGCGGGTTTTGCCACCCAACAGATGATACAACGGCGCGTTATAAACCTTGCCCATGATGTCCCAGAGTGCCACCTCGACCGCCGAAAGTGCCCGCGTCTCCGCTCCGGCATAACCGTGATACATAATGTTGTCCATCACAAAGCGCCATACACCTTCAATGTCCAGCGGATCTTGCCCCAGCATTAACGGCGCAATCGTACCGTGCAGCGCCCCTTTCGAACCGGGGATTTTATCGACGGTTTCGCCGAGGCCAATGATGCCAGTGTCCGTATGCACGCGCACCACCATCAAACGTGGATACTCCGCCCACTGTAAGGATTCAATCGCCGTAATTTTCACAATAACCTCTATATTTCGACGTAGTTTACCTGTGTCGTAAATTCAGGTATTGGCAATCCATCTTCTTTCATGCCATCAATATGCATTTGAATAGCCTCAGCCATATCATGCGTAACATCATCCATAGTTTTACCAGCAGTTACACACCCCGGCAAATCAGGAACGTAGGCTGAGTAGTGACCCGGCTCACCTTCAATAATGATCGCGTAACGCTTATTCATAGTAATCCCTACAAACTGACACATAAAACTTCTTGCTATAGCCTAATTTCCTCCCTCGTTTACGGGGGGGATTAAGGAGGAGGTTCGCCTTATCCCATATGCACCAAGTTAAGGAAAATGAAGGTTCAAAAAGACAAGTTTGTACAAGAAATCAATCAAGTTTCCAATCAAGAACGCGTCTTGAAGCGCCTTCAGTGCGCTTGTCCGGTGGTTAGCATGACGGCTTTAGCCTCATGCGAGGCAAATCGAGACATTTATCATGAGCAAATATCTACGTTTGCTTGAATATTCTTCGGCAAAAATCCTTAACTTGGTGTACATGGGAGGGGTTCGCCTTACCCCAACCCTGCCACAATCTGATTAATCTTCTTCTCGCCGTCCTCAATCAGTTTGTTCAACTGATTAATTTCTTTCTCAATCGCGTCCAACCGATCTTGGCTCGTCTCTAGCTGTCCCAACATTCGTTTACGCAGCCCTGCTTCTTGACCAGTGGGTTGCAGCGTGGTCAAATTCGCCCGAAGTTGTTCTTGCTGCTTGTGCAACTTTTGAGTTTCTGCATCCAAGGGTTGCAACCGTCTGTGCGCTTGTTGCACCGCATTAATCTCATCCAACATCTTGCCCAGTTCACCGCGAATGGACTTATCCAGCCAACCTTTTGATGTGTATTCTTGCAACTGGCGATAATCAAGGTTCCTCACCTGCTCATTGCGATAGGTTCGCCGCCGGTGCTGTACGGGAAATTCAGTTTTGGCGCGGGCAGGAAGCGTCACTTGCCAACGGCGTTCAGTCGCTGTCTCGACATCCGGTTTAGCGGTGTCAAAGAGCTGCCAATCATTTGAGAAGCGCGCAGCTTCAATCAAAATCGTGACCGGATTCGTTGTGGTATTTTCGATTAAGTAAGTGGTACGGTTGGTTTCGTACTGCTCAAAAACAAAATAGGCTTCTTTGATACTCAATCCGGTCGCTTCCGTATTGCGCTGGAACTGTTCGGTAATCCGCACACCGAGTTCCACCGCGAACGGCACATAAACGCTGCTGCCATCCTTCGTAAACGGAATAACCGCCTCGCCCTTATAATCCCAATTTTCAACCACCGTCACCGGCCCGCGTTCCAATGTCAATCCGGTCGAGTTGTCAAACCGCAGCGCCACTACCGGATGATCAGGCAGCTTGGCACGGTTGTAAAGCAGTTCGCGCTCATATTTAATTTCTGACCCAATAATCGGCACCAGCGCCGACTCACCGCGCTTGACCGAAACCGGAGCCGTCACTGCATATTGGAAGAATTCACCCACATCTTTGGCAGCCGCCGCTGCGGGTGACGATTGCCCAAACGCCTGTACACTCGGTGGACGTGCCGCAGGCAAATTCATCGCCGCCGGAGCCGGTGCCGCAGCCATACGATCCAGACGCTTCATCATCGTACCACCACGCGGCGCTTCTAATCGTCGTTGAATATCGACATCCTCAAGCTCATCATAAGCGCTGTCAAACTCCACCGGCCCCGGTGCAACCCTCGACTCATCCTTCACGGTGGGACGCACAGGAATCCGCGACTCGTACAAATCATAAATAAACGAGATCGGCTGTCCGGCAACCAACGTCACCTTCACATCATCGAGGTCTTCTTCCAGCCGGTTATCGAATAATCCCCAGCCTTGCAGCAAAGCCTTACCGCTGTCGCCCTTACCTTCAGTGTCAAGTTCCGCTACCAGCCGGTAACTCACCCGCCACGTCGGACTGGGCGCGACATAATACACCACCAGTTGATGCTCACCCGCGCTCAGACGGACATTCACCGTCCGCCGCACATCTTCGCTCATGCTGCTGTCCAGAAAATAGGTCAAATCGTGGGAAGACTGTGCATCTTGTATCCGCAACGCGCGTAACGCACCCAACCGGAACACGCGAATTTGGCCGTCATCCGCCAGCACCGAAACCAGTTCATCAGTTAAGCCGCTGGTCTCAGCTTGCGTGTTCGGCGGGTCATCAATGCCAATGACACGTCCTTGAACCATCTCGGTTGTGCCGGGTGTCGTCTCAAAACCCAACTCCACCTGCCGCCCGCGTAAACCTGCCAACAAACTATGTAAACTACCACCATCCGTCAGCCGTATGGAACTGCTCGCCAGACGCGCGTCCTTATCCATCGGTGTCTGATAATGAATACCTAAAACTTGCCCCCCTGAATGGTCGAACACCGCTAAACTTTTGAGGACATCATTGATCTCCTCTTGCCGGAAGGTCAAAGCGACACTTTCGCCTTCTATACTGCCCTCACGCACAAAGAAACCCACGCCGTGCTTATACAACACCATCTCGCGGACTGGTAATTGAGCCATAGCAAATTTTCCTCATCGGTAAATTGATTTGCCGATCATGACACAAGATCACGCCAATCATACCCCTAACATTGCGGCGTTTTACACGACCACTATATTAATCGGCGCTCTAGTAGTCCGATGGTTATTCGGCTGGCAACCATACTTTGACTAACGGAACTTGGGCTTTATACTCGGACGCAAGTACCTCATAGTTTTCAAGTAACAATTCAATAAAATCACTTCGATCCAGCAACTTGATTGGTTCGCGAGATCGCTCGGCTTCCATGACCGCATCGCTAGTAAAACCCCAGTAGAAACAAAAAGTCCATTTTCACCTGAACGAAGTACACCCATAAAAGATCGCATCTCTGGACCAGTAGCTGCACCTTTACGATGTTTAACTTGTACCTTTATGCGTGGTGTACCAAACCCGAATGCGTCAGGATGTGCGATTACATCAACACCACGATCACGTCCCGGTGGAGAACTTTTAGCATTAAATCCCATTGCTTCTAATAGAGCAGCAACTAAATCTTGGAAATCGTAAGGATCTAATCGGCTAATCAAATCGGCAATTAACTCATCAGCCTTCGCTCGAACATCCTTATAAAATGGCGGTGCATCTTCAATGACTTCTTCAGGTACTTTTGGCTCGGCACCTTTTTGGGTCGCAATACTATAGATTTCATCAAGAATATTGTCGAGAATAAAAACGGTCAGGGTACTGCCTAGAGTATTACGAGCTTCGGGGCTAAAAATATCGCGAGACACACGTTTGATCCATTTCACATGTCGGACATGAGGATATTCAACCCCAAACAAGGTGGGATTAAATTCATATTCGCTTTCAACAATCCCGATTACTATTTCACGACTATCTTTGATGTATGTAATAACATAATCACCAAGGTGAATTTCCTTTGCAAATCGATATATTTGCCCCGCATTAACGGGGACACGGCCTTCGGAATCCTCCGGGAATACTTCTTGATAACGCCTTTTAAATTGCTCTCGTGTTTGGAGTTGAGATAAATCTCCCATTTCATCCCATCCAACTGCAACCGCACCCTTATCCTCTACAAGATTGGCAAGAATATTGTCATTTCCCGATCTTACCATCCACACATGAAGCGGTTTTAGTGCCATTTACTACCCCTCTTCGGGTCGTTTATAGTTGAGGGACATCGGTTGCAATGATCGTTATCTCTCACACAACCATCACCGTATTAATGAGCGTACCAATCCCATCAATCGAGATGGTCGTCACATCACCCGCTTGCAATGTGAAGTCACTCGGCGGAACAATTCCCGTGCCGGTCAGCAGCATCACGCCATTTTCAAAGTCGCTGCTGCGTCCCAGATAGGTCAACAGTTCATCAATGCGTCGTTTGATGCGTGCTGTGCTGATGTCACCGCTGAACATCTCCTGTCCCGCGCGGCTGATGCTCAACCGAATCGTTGTCTCCGGCCATTCCGCCGACGGATTCAGCACAATCCCCGGCCCCAACGCGCATGACGCTTTGTAAACTTTGGCCTGTGGCAGATACAACGGATTTTGCCCCTCAATATCACGGCTGCTCATATCGTTACCCACCGTGAAGCCCACCAACTCCATTGCTGGATTAGCCACCAACACCAACTCCGGTTCGGGCACATTCCATATTGCGTCTTGCCGGATGCCCACTTTGCCCTGTGGCCCGATCACCTTGAATCCCTGCGCCTTAAAGAACAATTCAGGACGTTCGGCAGCGTACACCCGCGCATAAATATCACCACCGTCTTGTGACTCTTCTTGCCGCGCCGCACGGCTGCGCTCATATGTCACACCTGCCGCCCAGATTTCTTGTTCATCGGTTGGTGCCAACCAGTGCGGGATAAATGCCTGTGGCAGTTCGTTGAACAATGACGTTGGATAAGCAAAAGCCGAATCATGGGCAATCGATTGTAAGCCAGCAATCGCATCCGGCACATGTCCGACGCTGTGCCGCAAAAATGATCCAATCGACGGGATAAACTCGGTGACTTCGTAAACCGTTTCATCAAGCTGCACGCCCACACAATTGCCACGTTCAGGATGATAAAAACGAACCAATATCGGTGTAGCCATAAAATGTTATTCCTTTTTTGTAAGTCTCAATTTAAATGATCCATCGAAAGTTACGCCCAAAATAATCTTGTATCGCATTGCTCCCTCCATCGCTTGCGGGGGAGGGCTGGGGTGGGGGTTCATCTCAAAACCTTCAACATCTCACCTATCCCCATTTCTTGCTAACGAGTTCAGCCAATTTTCAGCTTCTGCTGGCTTATAAAAACGATGCACCTTTAAATGCCCATATGTCCCTTGCTTGAGCAGTTCAGGAAACTGTTCCGCTTGACGTTTATGTGAACTCACCGCCCACACGAACAGCGACTCGCGGCTTAAAAACTGCTTCCCCCATGTCTCGCGGTTGCCCGTCTGCCACAGATCTTCTTGCGACATAATGCGCGTCACCGTCCGCCGGAACAAACGCCACAACGTCAGCCGCAGCGGATAATCCAACCACACCAGTGTATCCGCCCGTGTCCAGATCAAATCCCGCGCACGGCTGTAATTGCCACCCGCCACCCACGCATCCGCCTTTATCGCATCGGCAACACGTTCGTGAAAAACCTCATCCGTTACTTGCACCCAACCCGGCAGCCAGAAATAGGCATCTAGTTCGAGGAAAGGCACACCAAGCTTTTTAGACACTTGCTCGCCCAGCACACTTTTCCCTGCGCCGCTTGTCCCGATGATAATGATCCGGCTCATCACTTACTTTCTTTGGGTAACAATACCTCAAAATCGCTGAGAATACCGCGCAGGTAGGATGTATCTACCCGAAACGCAAATTGTAGCGTATTGAGCAGCGCACTCTCCGCCTGATAAATCGTCCGGCTGAGTTGCCCCTGCACCACCACATGATATTTCTTGCCGACTGCCTTGAACTGCATTTGGAATTCACCGGGACTCATGCTGTCGAGGATCACCTCACCTTTTGGCGCTTGTTGGAACGCCTTTAACTGCCGCAAAAACACACCAAAACTTTCGAGGTTGATGCCAATCGAATCTTTATGCGCCACAAATCCGTTGGCGCTCACCTTCACCCCGATATGAAAATCCTGTGGGCCGGTTTCCAATACCCGCAGTTCAAGTATGTTGTCATCGCTATAAATACGCATCGTTTCCCCCCTAATATGCGTCACAAGTTCATAAACGAACTCAATTTTGCATGACAAGAGGGCATTTGGACATAACATACTTACACAAAATACACCTCAATGAACTCTGCTATCTCAACCAACGGACAACCCTGTAGTTATTGTTACATCACGCTGTTCGATAGCTTCCAAAATGTAAAGCCATAATAACGTATTTGGCCTGTTTCGGTAACATTGCCCCATCTTGGACGTTATCTCTAAATGACACCTGTTTACGAATGGTTTTTACATTTTATGCTGAAATGCAGGGAGAGCTTCAAGATGTCCGATGTAAGCAACTTTAAAGTCATTCGTGAGATTTCCGCCGATCACGAGGATGCGGACAAAAAGGAACTGAACGCCTATCTTGCCGCAGGCTGGAAGTTAGTCGATATTCACCAGCGCGACTACACCGATCCTCAAACCAATCAACAAACAAAGATTTCGGTTTATATTGTGGGTCATACCGATCCTCAGGCCGCACCACCCAAATTGGACGACATCCCTAAACCCTAAACAGTTCATTAACTGGAGCGTCTTGAGTGTACAGGCTGTTTTGCGGCTTAGCTCAATACGCTCTAATGTGAGACCGCCCGCAAATCCCCTAACGGATCGTCCCCGCTCAACACCGGCACATCATGCCAATCCTCAATCACTGATAGATGATTATCGTTCGCGATCCAACCCTGCTTCCGCACAATCTCACTGCCATAAATCGTATAAGTTGCATATAACCACTGCTCATCTGCTGATTTACCCATCACATAAAAATTAAATGGGTTAATATCCTCTTCTATAATTGGGGTGGCAGCATTTGGCATCGGATACACATTAATCTTCCCCTCCGGCGCTTGCACAATGCCGCCGCCAACCCGTGCCACCGGCATCGTATCCGCACGCAAATCCGGCGCACCATAGACATCCACAAATAAGCCATTAGACACGAATGCTAGTTGATGACTATTGGAAAGTGTAACACCACCATCCGGTATAAATTTATCGCCGGTCACAAAATTTTCAATCGTCTGCCAGCCATGATTCGTCACTAATACCAGATGCTGCTCAACGTTAATCATTTCTGTGAACCATGCTTCCACTTGCCAGATCACTTTCCCCGTTGTGATGTCAATGAATTGGTGCATTTGTGGCGCAGTAATATCCTCATCATAAACTTCAATAATATTATTATTGACTGCCTTTAAGCCAACGCACTTTTGAATATCGACCAGCGTCTTCATCATGGTTAAATCAATCACTTGCATATAACCCTGATAAGCACAGTTGGTGCTGTCCATGCGGTACAACAGCTTACCGTCATCACTAAACCACATCTCACCATAAACTTTATCCAGTTGCTTGCCAGTATGCGCCTCAAATAAGCGGATGCCAGCCGCTCGACCATCGCCGCCGCGACTTTTCAAGAACCGTGAATCAGGGCTAAATGTCACAAAGCCATCCACGTTATACAAGACTTGCCATGTACGTGTATCAATGACATAAGCCGTTAAATTATTCGATTGAAAAATCGAGACTAAACTCCCGTCTGGCGAAAAACGTGTATTGGTATTCGAAATATCGCCGTCTTTATAATCGCGTATTGGGAAATCAAAGACTGTTTTACCGCTAGCTACTTCGACCAGTCGAGTGGTCAACTGGCTCAAATCATTAATGGCAATCAACCGTGAGTCAGGGCTAAACGTATTGCCATCCCCTCGAACTTGCAATTTAACGATGCCCGACTTCGTATCCACCACCGTTGTGACATACTTCTCATCCGATTGATCCGATTTCGAAACCATGACTAACGATTCATCTGAACTAAAATACACCACCACTCCCGGCACTTCGGCTACCATCTTTTTCGCGCTCAAATCAAAAATCTGTGTGGATTCTTTCTCACCTGTATTGATGCTTGTAAATCGCCCACTAGGACTAAACCGAATGCTGGTATTGCCTGCGCTCGTAACTAATACCGTCCCCGTTGACACCTCAACCAACCGTGACGTATTGCTGTCGAGGTCATAAATCACAATCCAGAGATCATCCGCGCTGATAGTTTTAACCTCTCCAGGCGCATCCCAATACGTTGCCAGCCGCACGAACGGCTTCGCTTCATCCTGCGCTAAACTCACCGATGCCAAGCACATGAACAGACCGAAACATAGAAAAATCGTCAAGCGTTTATAAGCAACAATCTTGAACATCAGCCATCTCCATCGTTTTCAAGACTCGATAATAACGATATTGTCTCTGCGGTTTGCTTAACCTATAACCGACAATCAAATGTTTTCGAGTCCCGTTTACGGGGCTTTATTCATCTTGCCGGAGGGTTTATCCTCCGACAATTCCTTCACCACTCTATCGG
>JACDGI010000093.1:11000-16190 GCA_013821665.1 Anaerolineae bacterium | reverse complement strand
AAAGTAACGTCCCAATCATGCCGCCCAGAGCAATCACTAGTGTATTCTTGAACATCTGCGGGAAGTTTGCCTTATCCCACGCGGTAGCGAAGTTCTCGAAGTGTGGGTTCAAAGACGTTACACCTTCGAGTGTACGCCAGTTGCCTGTCCATTCAATTGGCCCTGCGGCAACATTAGCCGGGTCAATAAAGGTGCTCTTTGCACGACCTTTTTTGATGATGGCTAACTCTTTGTTCACGCCATCAACCGGTACGAGTAGAACGGGCACATTGGTGCCTTCGTAGTTGAAAGCTTTGGGACTCATCGGCAAAACCGAGTCATCACCGGTCTGCGAGAGTTGATCTTGCGAACGAAGCGAAGTCATGACCATGTTGCCTAGTGGCAGTAGATAAACAAACAGGAACATCAGCGCAAATAACGTCACCAGCGACGTAATCGCAAATTTGCGTAACTGCACCCCATAGTAGGGTGAACTATTAACCGCGGGTGAAGGTGTAATACGTGTAGAGCTTGTTGTAGCAGCCATTATTTATTCTCCACTCGCGTAATAAACCCAACGGCGCGAGGTTGCGAAAATACCGATGGTCAATATTAGTGCAATGATAAAGATGAACCATGCTTGGGCAGAAGCGAAACCCATCTGCTGAAATTGGAAAGCAGTACGGTATAGATTCAAGTTAAAGAAGTTCGTATCCGGGTTAGACCGGGTTGTATTCGAGAGTACAAACGGAATGGTGAAGTATTGCATCAAACCGATGACGGTCAGCACTAAGTTATAAAGGATAACCGGTGAGATCATCGGCAAGGTAATGCGGCGGAAAAGTGTCCAACCGTTTGCCCCATCCACACGGGCAGCTTCATACAGTTCAGTCGGAACGCCTTGCATACCCGCCATCATGGTGAGCATGGCGTTACCGATACCCCACAAACCAATCATGACCAGCGCAATATTCAGGTAACGCGCGTCAAACAACCAATTAGGCGGGTCACTAATCCCAATCAGTCGCAGGATGCGGTTTAAATAACCGGTCGATCCATTTAAGAAACTCTGCCAGACAAAGATGCCTGAAATGGCAGGCACAATATAGGGCATATAGAAGAAAACACGCAAAATTGGCTTACCGAAAAGCCATTTGGAATTCAGTAACGCGGCCAGTCCCAGCGGCAGTAAAATTGCAACCGGTACAGAGATCAAGGCAAAGCGTAGTGTTACCCATAGCGAATTGCGTGTTACAGGGTCTTGGAACAAATTCACCCAGTTATCAATACCGACAAACTTAATGTCTTTGCCGATGCTAAAGTTGGTAAAGCTAAAGACCAGTGACGCAAGCATTGGGAATAGGGTAAAAGCCACAAATCCAATTACCCAAGGTGATAGGAAGATCCATCCCCAAATACGCTGCTGCTGTTCGATGGTACGAGTGCGCGGTTTGCTGCTGACAGATGGCGAAACAAGACTGGCAGGTTGTGTGGTCATTAGCGACCGTCCTTCAAATAAGATTTCTTTTCGGGTGTGTAGCCAACCTGTCGGATAGCCACACACCCAAATATTACCACTACAAGATTTACATACCCAACTCATCTATACGATAGACGCGTCGGGTAAAAAGAGACGGAGACTACTTAGGAGCAGCGTCCACGATGGCCTGAAGGTCAGACTGGAGTTTATCCAGCTCGGCCTTAACATCCATATCCTTGCCAGTATCACCATACATCAAGGTACGGAAGTCATTGAAACGCTGTTGACCCTTAGCGTAGTTCGGGTAGTACGATTCATGATGAGGAACGGTCGCGTACTCAAGGCTTGGGGCAACGGCGTCCCAATTCTTGACGCTCGGATAGGCCGCTTTTTGTTTATCAATAGCGGCCGCCTGAAGGTCAGGACGTGCAGGGTAAGCACCGTAAGCAGCCAACAAATCGCCAGCGCCTTCGCCCAACAGGTATTGCAGGACGGTGAACGCTGCGTCAGGATTCTTGGTACCCTTGTAAATGCGGAATGTATCGGCATCGGCAGGAGCATAGTATGTACCGTTATACGAAGGAGTCACTGCCAGATCCCAGTTGGCCTTCAGGTCACCCAAGCAGCAGGTGTACCAGAATGGTGTACGGGACATAGCAACCTTGCCGGAAGCAAAGGCACTGGGCTTCAGCAGATCGCTGGCATCGTATGTGGCGGTGGGGATGAAATGATCCTTCCAAATGCCGTCGTAAACCCATTGGGCTTCTGCACGCCAATTGTCGGGGATCAGAACCTTACCGCGGGTTGCATCAATGACAGGTGAACCACCGAAGGTCGAGAAGTCGGCACGTTGAGTGCCCCACTGATGGTTGAAACCGAACTGAACAATCTTGGTCGCGTCAAAGTCAGCGCTGGTCGCGTCGTTACCATTGGCATCGACGGTCAAGGTCTTGGCGATGGTCGCCAGTGTGTCCCATGACCAGTCAACTTCTTTGCCGTCCAGCATGTACTTGTCGCCGAACTTCGCCGGAGGATAGGCCAGGCCAGCTTCGTCAAACAGATCTTTATTGACGAAAATCATGCCGGGGTAAACGGCGAAAGGAATACCGAGCAGACCCTGATCGCCAGCCTGATACAGGTTGACCAAGTTATCCGGGAATTGACCAAGATCATATTTGGTCTTGTCAACATAGGGTTGCAGGTCAAGCCATTGGCCGGCAAATTGGTTGGAACCATCGAAGCCGACGGGGCCAATAATGTCGGGGGCGGTACCGGCGGCGATCAAGGTGCTGAGAGCGTCAGGAGCAACCTGATTGCTGGCGGCAATATTGATCTTCAGTTCAATAGCGCTTTGGGACGCATTGAAGTCCGCGACAACCTTGTTCTGAACATCAATTTGGTTAGGCTGAGTACCGGTACCCAAACCGACAAACCAATTGATAACGATTTTGTCTTGCGCAGCAGTAGGTGCAACGACCAGCGCCATCAAGCCAATAAGAAGTACTACAAATAGGGACTTTTTGGACATTCTCTTTCCTCTTCTAATATGGAACAATCTATCGCGCGAAAGATTGCAAAAACGAACGTGACTTACAATATTCAGTTGTCAAATTCCGATGGGGTACATCACCTCCTTAAAGGCATTTGGATCACTCGATTGGCGTACGACCAATTCAGTCGGCAATACGATGTGATGTGGGGGCTGGACTTTTCCTTCGATGAGATCAATCAGCAGTTGGGCGGCTACTTCCCCAACTCGCTGGACAGAATGGCGAATGGTAGTAAGGGGCGGATCGGATTGGATGGCGACATCCAAATCATCAAACCCCACAATGGCAACATCATCAGGGACGCGTAATCCGGATTCCTGAATGGCTTCTATCGCACCGATAGCAACCGTATCACCACCACAAACCACAGCATCGGGTTTAAGAGGCAATAGATGTTTCATGCCTTCGTATCCAAAATCGCGACTAAATTGACCGGGGTAAATTAAAGTGGGATCGAGAGGCAAACCAGCCTTCTCTAACCCATTCTTATACCCTTTCAAGCGATCAGCACCGTCGCGAATGTTGAGCTGTCCTGTAATGGTGGCGATCCTGCGATAGCCGAGGCTAACAAGATGTTCAACCACCAGTTCCGAAGCACGCACATTATCAATCGTCACATAGTTGACGATTTCGTCAAAACGTGGCGGTGTTTCCACCATCACGAAAGTACGCTTCATGTTAATTAACCGGCTAAAAAGTGGATCAATTTCGGTCACAGAAGCGATAATTAACCCATCTGGTTGGCGATTCTTGGATACGCGTTCTGAAAACCCATCGCGTTCCTCATGCGAATGCGCTAACCATAACAGCATGGCGTAATCGCGCTTAATGGTCGTTTCTGCAATGCCCTGCATCAGCATCGGGAAATACGAGTTATCACCGAAGAAAACATTGCTGACTTGCGGAATAGCGACACCAATAATTTCGGTTCGACCCGTTACCAAAGCCCGTGCTGCCGGGTCAGGCTGGAACTGCTCCTGCTCGATAACCTTCATCACACGCTGGCGAGTACGTTCGCCAACATAGGGTTGATTATTGATAACGCGCGAAACAGTGGAGCGCGAAACGCCTACTTTTTTCGCAATGTCTTCTAATTTCATCAATCACCGTTTAAGCAAAAACATTAAATTTGCGCTCATATATGGGAGCGCTCCCAGAATTTCATTAAAGCATACCTCTATGTTTAAGCCTTTGTCAAGAACGTCACTAAATTGCTCATGCTGTACATTTGTGCAAACTACACGAATCTTTCAATTTTTAGAACTGAAAGTGCTTCTCGGCTAAAAAAATGAATGTAAGCGCTTGCATTTTATGGATCGAGTGTCCGTACAGTTATTAAATACATGTGAACTATCATTTGGCTAAGACTCAACTCCCAAAAATTTACGACCTGAATTTTATGCAAAAACCGTAAATTCGCACTGTGCGCTGGTAGAATATGAGGTTGTTGCCCATTAATCTCATATGAGAAATCCAACTATGACTGACCGACTTTATTATTCTGACTCCTACGCAACTCACTTTGAAGCCACTATCGTTGAAGAAACGACACACGACGGTAAATGCGCTCTTGTCCTCGATCAGACTTACTTTTACCCCAGCAGTGGTGGACAACCAAACGATATAGGAACTATAAACGGCCTACCCGTTGTGGACGTGGTAGTTAGGGACGAAGACGCAGCCCTATTACATATTATCGATGTCCCTGCCCCGTCACTATTGGGACAAACGGTGGCTTGCGAAGTGGATTGGGCACGGCGTTTCGACCATATGCAGCAGCACACCGGACAACATATTCTGACACAGGCCTTTATACAGACGGCAGAAGCTAAGACAGTCAGCTTTCATTTGAGTCCTGAAAGTGTCACGATTGATCTGGATGTGAATGGATTAACCGATAGCCAGATTGAAGCCGCTGAAAAGCTGGCTAATGAAGTCATTCAAGCCGACAAAGCCGTAACCGCCACTATCCGCCAAATCGACGATCAAGACAGTGTGAGGATGCGCAAGATGCCTAAGCATATCGTTACGGATGGGCTGCGCGTGATCGAAATCGAGGGGTTTGATGTGACAGCCTGTGGTGGAACGCATGTTGCACGAACCGGTGAAATTGGCCTCATAAAAATCATCAAACTGGAAAAACGTGGCGATAAAACACGCCTCGAATTTCGCTGTGGTGGG
>JACDGI010000093.1:0-10990 GCA_013821665.1 Anaerolineae bacterium | reverse complement strand
TCACAGATTATAGCGATAAGCACCGTATTATCAGCGCTTTAGCAACCGAGATGAACTGTCGCTTTCCCGAAGTGCCGGATAACGTAGCGAAGTTACGAGCGGATTTGAAAGCAGCACAAACCAACTTAAAGGAATTACGCGAGCAATTAGTAGAATACGAAGCCGTGAAGCTGCTAGCGGAAGCACCGCAAACCAACGGCCATGCGTTAATTACTGCCAGCTTTGATGGGCGCGATGCCGGAGAATTAAAATTATTGGTCTCACGCCTCGCAGCCAGCGAAAAAGTAGTTGTCTTGATGGGCACATCCGGCGAGAAAGCCCAACTCATTTTTGCCCGCAGCGCCGATTTAGCATTTAACATGGGGGCGCTACTTAAAGAGGCCGTTGGCAAATTGGGCGGACGTGGAGGCGGTCAACCAGCATTCGCTCAAGGTGGTGGTGTGGCAGCAACAATTGACCAAATTAAAAGTGTTATTGAGGCTACGGCTGCCGGATTATAAAACTTGTGCCGGATGGGTTTTCCTATCCGGCGCAGTGGTGAAAGCTGCTATTACGCGGGTTGAGCCGCTCCAACGAAAGCCTGCAATTGGTGCAAATGCGCTTCCTTGACGTGATTCTGATAATTCACCATCAAGAAAACGGCCAACGGTGTATCACCAAAGCCTGTTACGGGAAGACTTCGCCAGAAAACGTCCGGCGCTAAGCTGCTTACTAGAGCCTTGTTGCCATCGATAGCCGCCACAAACGCCGCTTTGAAAGATTGTGCTGGCGCATCATGCCACGCGTCAATCCAATAAGGATCGCTAAAAGTTACCGGCACAGAAGCCGCATTCGCCACATAATATCCGGCATGAATAGGGACACGCTGCAAGCTGCCGATAACATGCGATAGCACTTGGCGAGCGTTCCATTCACCGATACTCGGCATCGGCGCATTAATGTCCAGTTGGTCGATCACTGCACCGTATTCCGTTTTAAGATTTTCTAAAATCGCGAGTAGGCTGTCAGGGGTAATATTGGGCATATCAGACATGGTTTTTCTCCTTAAGTCCTTACGTTTTGTATAGCGACACGCGTGATTCCGTGCTTATACTCATACGACGAACATTATATGGTGGAATCGACAGCCTATAGGCAAGTTTATAGAAATTTGCAGATATGAGGTAATTGCAGCCAAGGCTGCGGCATCTATCTAATGCTAATCACTCTATTGGAGATCCCTTATGCGTAAAACTGCCACTTCCGAATTCCCACTTCTCGACGTTTTAAAAGAGCGTTGGAGTCCCCGTGCCTATGATGCCAAACCGGTCGAAGACGAAAAACTTTGGAGCTTATTGGAGGCCGCCCGTTGGTCACCTTCCGGTGGTAACTCACAACCGTGGTCATTTATCGTCACCCATAAAGGTGATGTGGCTTTTGACAAACTGGTCGCTACATTAAGTGGCAACAACAAAAAGTGGGCCGGTAATGCGCCCGTATTGATCGTAAGCATCGGCAAGGCTATCCGTGCCGATGGTGCGCCAAACCCCTATGCCCCTTATGATGTTGGGCAGGCCGTCGCCCACATGAGCATTCAGGCCGAGTCATCCGGATTACGTGTTCATCAGATGGCTGGATTTGACGGTCAACAAGTGCGTGATGCCTTTGAAGTTCCTGAGGGTTTTAATCCACTAACGGTCATTGCTATTGGTTACTTTGGCGGGCTGGATCAATTGCCCGATGACTTACAAGAGCGTGAGTCGCTTGATCGTACCCGTAAACCTTGGAATGAATTTGTGTTCAGCGGTAAGTTCGGCGAACCCCTCGCCAAGCCCGAAACCGCTGCCGTAAGCTAGCCTGTATCCCCTACCCTAATCTGACGACTTCGCCACTAATCGCCAAGTGGTGAGGTCGCTCAAATCTTCTCTAAAGTGGAAATCGATTGAGTGAAATTAGGATTTCTCGTTCTTTGACACGAGTTGATTTATTCATTTGAAGCAATTTTACCGTTACGCGTCCAACCGGAGTAAGTCCTTCAATCCGAGCGCCATCGAGTCGAAAATGATCAGACCATAAATTTTTGCGTGGATGATATAAAAGCGTAACTTGCCTGGTTTCTGGATCTCGTGATGTTAAATCAGTCCCTTTATGACGGTTACAAATCCAGCAACAAAAACAGAGATTAACTTCGATAGTCATACCACCGTGTTTCTCTGCTTCAATATGGTCAATTTCATGCGATCTAAATGCGTCATCATCTGGCATACGACAGTATTCGCAGCAACCATTCGCCCGTTCTCGCACAAGTTGCCGTAACTCAGCCGAGATATAGGTCATACTTTTTGTTGAAGCTGGCGCGTATGAAGCTTAAGCATTCGCACAAAATGTTCGACTTGCTCAAACTCGTCCAACTCCGCTTCTTCTTCGGGGGATAAATGACCTTCTTTACTCGCGACCAATAATTGATCTACACGTTCTTGAGTGATTGTTGAAGGTCGATAGGCGAGGATCTGTTCGCGACTGGGTGCAGAAGCGAGGAAATAATAGACTTCACGATATACAGGTGACTCTACAATAGCCATTTGAGTACCTCCTTCTTCGTCCACAAAATTCAGTATAACATTATTTAATCAGTATGCTTCGCCACTAAACGCCAAGTGGTGAGGTCGCCACAATAAGCACACAAATCCGGCGGATGTTTGCCGAATACGCGCTGACCGCAATTGGGACATTCCCAAGTGAGTTCGAAGTCGAGAGGCAACTCTTGAGTAGGCTTCTGAGCAGCGTTAGGCACAGGGGGTTGTGCGGCTGCGGGTTTGCGTTTGATCGTTTCTTCCCCAGTTTAAACCTTAAGATCGCGGTTGCAAAGTACGTGATGAAAATTGAAGAAATGCGGAATGGTCACAGACCCTTCCCTACTCAATACGCTCATTTATTCAGTCAAAAATTATGTCAACACGTACCATTTGACCACTACCAACCTTAAAAAAGAAAATGTATTCTACACGGCAGCTTGTAATCTCGCTAGAGACTACCTATTTTAGTATCCCCAATTTTAGCCTCTTGACTTAGAGTCGACTCTAAGATGTAGACTGTTGCACATGAACAACACACAAGAACTTTTCACCATTCAGGAAGCGGCAGAAATAACTGATTTGACCGTGCATACCCTACGGTATTACGAGCGAATTGGTTTGTTGATGCCGGTTGGTCGGGCTGCGAATGGACACCGGCGCTATTCACAGCAAGATATTAACCTCATCAAATCACTCAACCGATGGCGGCAAACCGGAATGCCTCTGAGTGATATTCAACAGTACGTCAAGCTGGTTCAAGAAGGCGAAACCACAGCAAGTGAACGACGGGCAATATTGGAGACCCACCGAGAAACCGTCGTGCGGCAGATTGAAGATTTGCAATCTACGCTCGAACTCATCGACTACAAGATTGAACACTACGCAAATATTGAGAAGGAACAGGAGAAAATCTTCGCATGAAAACACGTAAACTCGGCAGCAGCGGTATCGAAGTAACGGGCATTGGTTTGGGCTGTATGGGTATGTCGGATTTCTACGGCAAGTCGGACGATGTGGCTTCGCTGGCACTCCTCGAAACAGCCGCCGAAATGGGAGTCAATTTCTGGGATACGGCTGATATGTATGGCACGGGTCATAACGAAATGCTGGTGGCTCAAGTATTACGCAAACACCGTGATCAAATTACGATTGCGACCAAGTTCGGCAACATGCGCCGCTTGGATGGGGCGATGTTGGGTATTAACGGCACACCGGAATATGTGAAGTCGGCCTGTGATATGAGCCTGAAGCGGCTGGATGTTGACCATATCGACCTGTATTACCAGCACCGCGTTGACCCGAACGTGCCGATTGAGGACACCGTTGGGGCGATGGCTGATCTGGTGAAGGCTGGCAAAGTGCGCTTCCTTGGTCTTTCGGAAGCCTCGGCACAAACGATCCGGCGGGCGCATAAGGTACATCCGATCACGGCACTGCAAACCGAGTATTCGTTGTGGACGCGCGATCCTGAAGGTGAAATCCTCGATACCTGCCGCGAACTCAACATCGCGTTTGTGGCCTACAGTCCATTGGGACGCGGTTTCTTGACCGGAGCAGTGACCCAACCTGACGAACTGGAAGCCAACGACTTCCGGCGACATAATCCGCGTTGGCGCGAGGAAAATCTGAAGCAAAATCTGGCACTGGTCGATAAGATCAAAGAAATCGCCTCCGAAAAGAACTGTACACCTGCTCAATTAGCACTGGCATGGGTGCTGGCTCAGGGCGAGGATATTATCCCGATCCCCGGCACCCGCCGTGAGAAGTATCTGCGGGAGAATATGGCCGCGCTGGATGTGACGTTGACCGCCGAAGATTTGGCTCGTATTAACGATGCCCTTCCGGCTGGCGCGGCAGCGGGTACGCGTTACCACGAAACGATGATGAACCGCGTGAATAACTAAGTAGCCACAAGTAACAAGCTGCAAGAAAGAGCGTGGGCGAGTGTCTGCGCTCTTTTTGTTGGTCTACAGTTCAAGTGTATGTCGGTGTTGTCGTCAATGTCGTCAGTGCTGTCAGTGTCGATGAGGTCTCAAACCAGATAAGGCGCTTGAAACGCACTCATTTTGTGGCGGCATTGGCGGCGGCGGCAGTGCTGCCATAACTGAAATGATGCTGTTGTTATTGTTGTTGCTGTCGTGATAAGCCGCTTTTTGTCACGGTTACAACGATTGGCGAATAGAGGATTTTCCAGCAGCAAACCTATACGAACACTTCTATAACCATGATAAAAGATTTGCAAGGGAAACGGGTTACTTTTTGGAAGAACATTTTGTAACTCTTTAGTGATGTTGGCGTTAACCATTTTGAGGGAGGGAATATATTACGTGGGTTGGTAGGAAGTTGGTGAATGGTTTGCCGACAAACCTAAAGTAAACACAAGAAATAATAGTTTTAAGTTACAAGAGCCAAGTTACAAGAAAAGACAACGCGTATCGGAAAGATGCTGATTATTTACAATCCGGCAGTGGTGGTTTGGGGGAGAATGGGGGAAGTGTTTAAGGCCAGTTATGGATAAGAAATTTGCGCGTTTTAGCCGCCAGATGCTCAAGCATCCGGCTCCATTTTCCGGCGGGAAGGGGGCTGAAGCCCACTAAACCCACCGAAGAAGCAGATTGAAAGCTTATTTCTCTTCCTACATGTCTTTATCCATAACTCAGATTATTTAGGGTATCACTTCTAAGGATTATCTCTTGCAACTCAATCATCTCAACCTCGCGGTTCCCAACATTGCAGAAGCGCGACACTTTTTTGAAACCTTCTTTGGCTTCCAATGTGTGGATACCAAAGGCGATGCGCTGGCCGTTTTAAAAGGTCAAGGCGGTTTTACACTGGTACTCAGCAACCTCGATAAAAATGCTGCGCCGACCTATCCCAAAGATTTCCACGTCGGATTTGTTTTGGAGAGTCGTGAACAAGTACTCAACGTCTTTCAACAACTTGAGACGGCGGGGGTCGAACTGCCCCACCAACCCAGAGAAATGCGTGGTAGTTTCATCTTTTACTGCCACGCACCGGGTTCTATTTTGTTGGAGGTAAGCTATCCGTTAGAGTGACGGAACGCAAATCTGGAGAGCGTTTTAGAACCCTCTCCCCTTCTCGATTAGCCAAATTTGAATGAAAGGCCAATTTCAGCCAATGCCTGGTCGAGTGTGCCTTCACCCCAACTTTCGACGATGCGCCCGTTATCAAAACGCATCAACTCATTTTCTGACCATGTGATATGTTTCCCTATCGGCATCGCCCCTCCAATTTCGCCACGACGAGTCGCTTCGCCACGCAGACGAACAGCGACCATATCACCCTCGCCGATGAGTTGTTCGATGGTAAAGTGCGCATCCGGGCAGGCATTCAGCAGCCCCGGCAACGTTCTTTTAAGGACTTGTCGACCATTTTTGGGGTCTGGCCCATCATGATCGACAAATTCAGGTGCGAAGGTTGCTTCGAGCACGGTGAAAAGAGTATGGATATCCGTTTGGCCGTTGACGATTTGACCGAACCACTTTCGAACTACTTCTTTATTAACTTCGACTGACATATTGATCTCGCTCATAGGTTACCAGATGTCGGAACGATGCTTTGTCCGATCTTTCGATCCACAATTACACCTTTGTGTTCTCAAGAAATATGCTATAGCATAGCGATAATGCAAATCAAGCTTTCGAACAGTTTTAGAGAGAAAGTGGCTATGGCATTCGGAAAATCAGGGCGACCAACAGAAGACCGCTTGGCTCGACAGCAAGAAATTTATGGGGCTGTCGCGCCAATGATTTTGAGCAATGGAGTCCGGCTGCTTTCGATGCAAGCAGCAGCCCAAACTGCCTATATGAGCATTGGCGGTTTGTATCACTATTTCCCCAATAAACGTGCGCTGGTTCTACATGCCCTGCAACCAGAGGTCGTAATACGCTGCTGTCAAGATTTCCAAGCCGTTTATGGTCATTTACTTCATGAGCAGCCTGCGCAATATCTGAATGCCAAACTTAATTTTATGGTCGAGCAGATTGACTTCCGGCGGCCAAGTGTACATGCCGCACTTGAACTGGGCAGCACGACCTTTTGGGAAGTCATCGAAGCCAGTTTCAGCGCCGGATTGACCGAATTTAATGCTAGTTTTGCCCGCTGCTATCCCGACGTTGATGAGGAAAGACGCTGGCAAATGAGCCGGTCACTGCGACGAGCGATGGTAGCCGCCCTACTCGATAAGCACACCACATCCGAGGATTTACTGGAAGAATTACAGGCATTGATTGTCGGTTATCTTGAAATTGATATGGCCCATATGGCTACACCTGCATAAGCCAAAGGGTTTCAAAATCGTAGAATGAGTAGGATTAGTTATCTCATATACGGGAGCATAATAGAACAAAAGCCTCAACACTGGGAGTGTTATGAATACCCAACAGACAGCAACACGCCTTACATCCGAGAAAATCACAGCGGAAGATGTACGTTACGCGGATTTGGCATGGCGGGGTGCGAATAAACGATTTGTGGGCAAGCCCGATTATATACGATTGGTCGGTTCAACCGAGCAAGTGATCGACGCGGTACAAGAAGCGGTGGATGATCATCTGCGGGTGGTGGCACGGAGCGGCGGTCACTGCCTTGAGGGATTTGTGGCTGATCCGGCGGTAAAAGTGGTGATTGATACCTCGCTCATGACCAACGTTTATTATGACGCGGCGATGAACGCGATTGCGGTTGAAGCGGGTGTGACAGTCGGGGAGATGTACCGCAAGTTATTCCTTGGTTGGGGTGTGACCGTTCCGGCGGGGATTAGTCCTGATATTGGCGTGGGCGGACATATCGTCGGTGGGGCTTTTGGCTATTTGAACCGCCAACTCGGATTAGCAGCGGATTATCTATATGCAGTCGAAGTGGTATTTGTGGATGCCAGTGGCAGCGCTCAAAGTGTGATCGCAACGCGGGAAGCATCTGATCCAAACCGCGAATTGTGGTGGGGTCATACGGGCGGTGGCGGTGGCAACTTCGGCATTGTGACGCGCTATTGGTTCCGATCCACAGAAGCAAAAGGTAGTGATCCAACAGAACTCCTGCCGAAAGCGCCAGATTCGGCTTTACGTTTCAAAGCGACATGGGACTGGGAAGCGATTGGTGAGGCGGGTTTTAAGCGGCTGCTGCGTCATTATGGCGAGTGGTGTGAAGCCAACAGTGGAGCCGATTCGCCAAACGCCAAGCTGTACAGCACCATTTTCTTCCCCCGTAAATCACCGGGCAAGATCGAACTCACGGGCGTGATTACTGCTGGAGACGATTCCGAGCGGCTGCTGAAGGCACATTTGGCGGCTATCAATGAAGGTGTCGGTGCGACATATACATTGGAAAGCGATCAAACCACATGGCTCAAGTTTGCGCTTTATCCATTCCCTGATCTAGTGGATAAGGGGTCGGTGGGTGGAATCTTCAAGCTCAAAGATGCCTTTTTGCGTAAGCGGCTGACGGATAAGCAGATTGATGTGGTTTACCATTACCTGAGCAGCTCTGATTATATGGTAGGCGGTGGATTCGGTATGACAACCTATGGTGGCAAAACCAACACCATCGCACCGGATGTCACCGCGTCGGCACAACGCGAGTCGATTATTACCCTGTCGTGTTCAACAGGTTGGGCTAAACCAGAAGATGAAGTGCCGAGTTTGAAGTGGGTTCGCGAGTTCTATCGTGATTTGTTTGGCGAAACAGGTGGCGCACCTGTACCCAATGAATATAGTAACGGCGCACTGATTAATCATCCTGATGTGGATTTGGCTGATCCGGTGTGGAATACGTCAGGTGTGCCGTGGTCAACGATTTACTACAAGGGCAATTATCCCCGGTTACAGGCCGTTAAAGCGCGGTGGGATCCGCTCAATATTTTTCATCACGCGCTGTCGATTGAAGCAGAGTAAAGAGGATCGAAAACAGGGCGAATCACCCGATCCGCCCTTTTGCGCTGTCGGATGCGATTAGGGTGTGCAACCCTCTGCAACCGTGTTGATGGCTAAGGCTGGATCTGTCGAGAAGCCACCGAGCGCAACATTGGTCAAATGCCAGTTGGATTCGCCGGTAGAGGTATTGGAGCGACGCAGGGTGAAGCAGCCTGTGAGATAAGAATGGACGTTGTCTGGCGCGTTCAATACCACTAAGGTCGGGACGAGCGCATCAATAGTGTCGCCGACAATCTGTGTCTTGACCTCCGGATTGACGAACAAACTCAGACTTTGCATGTAGGTGAATTCTTTACTGTAGCTCTGCATGATGGGATCGGCTTGTGGATTTTCCCAATAACTGGCCGAATCGGCACCCCGTGCTAGAGCAGCAAAATAAGATTGGATGGTTTGTAGCGGATCAGATTGAGACGGATGAATCTCGGTATCGGTTAACGAGCTAAGCTGCGGACAGGTGGCCGCTAAAGCAGTGAGATCAAGGGCCGGTTGAACCCTCAATTTGGCATTTAGTAGATACCAATTGCTGTTGGGCGCATTATCCGCGTTGACTTTATTGGTAGTAAAGCAACCCGAATAATAGCCTTGTGTGCCGTCACGAAGGGTCGCAATTAACAACGTGGAAACAGACGCTTGAACACCACCAACGGCTACTTCCTCATGAATTGGCAGTTGGACAAGGGCTTGAACCTTAGCTGTATCCGCAAAGCCAGCCGCAAATTCCGCTACAGTATGATTTCCGGGCAGTGAGAGCCAATAGTTATACGCCCGTTGATAATCACCCAGGGTAATGGCGTTATAGTAAGCCCCAATGAGCGAGGCAGGGTCTGTTTGTTGTGTGAAGGCTTGTGCGGTTGATGGTGTCGTTTGTGCAGCAGCGGGCCAAACCGTTATAAGCGTTAGTAGAAGCGTTACGAAAAGCCAAATCCGTCGGACCATTCATACTCCTTCACTGTAAAATTAAAAATCCCCCTTTGCGGGTTATTGATTCCGATTCGATGTGACGGGGCGAGTTGATCACCCGCCCCGTTCATTGACATTAGATCAGGGCGTGCAACCCTGCGCGACGGTGGCGATCGCAGCAGCAACATCAGTGCCTAAAGTGCCAATAGTGGCATTGTAGAAATGCCAGTTCGGATCAGGTTCGGTGGCGTTGCCCACTGGTACATTCGAGAGGCGCGTAACATAGCATCCAGTGAGATACTGCTTGGTGTTATCGGGTGTGTTGAGGACGACCAGTGCAGGAACGGTGGCATACGCACTACCGGCAGCCCCTTCTTCGTCAATGACCGGATTAACGTACAACTCCAAACTGATTTCGTGCGTCAGTTCTTTGCCATAAGTTTGGTAGACAATATCTTGGTTTGGATCTTCCCAATAGGAAGTGATTACACCACCGGTTGCCAGCGCCGTGAAATACGACGTGACGGTTTGGAGCGGATCAAGCTGGTTGGGCGGGACGAGTCCATCCATCAATGAGACCGGTTGAGTACAAGCTGTAGCTAAGGCAGCCAAACTGAGTGAATTCTGCTGCTTGAGGGTTGCACTTTGCAAATGCCAATTGGGGTCAGGTTCGGTAGCGTTGCCAACAGGCACGTTGGTTTTGTGGGTGATGAAACAGCCCGCATAATAAGCCTGTGTGCCATTCTTGCGGTTGGCAATCACTAAGGTCGGCACAGAGGCATGAACATTACCAGCACCTGCGTCCTCAAAAATGGGTTCTTGAACCAGCACTTGGGCACTGGCCGTATCCGCAAAGCCAGCCGCAAATTGAGTCTCGGTCTGGTTACCGGGTGCAGATTCCCAATAGCTATACGCACGCGGATAATCCGCTAAGGTGATGGCGTTATAGTACGAGCCGATCAACGAGGCAGGGTCTGTTTGCTGTGTAAATTGCATGGGAACCGGTGTAGCTGTTTGGGCAGCGGCGGGCAGTACACTAAAAAGTGATATGACGAGGAAAACGAGAACCCAATTTCGGCGTTGCATGAATGTCTCCTTACAAGTCAGATTACAGACCTTACTATAAGACTCCTTTGTGTATCTATTCAAGTGTTTGTGACACAATACCCCCAAAAATAAGTGGAAATGCTGACTGCACAAATGTTGATTGATCGCGTATTGGTATCTAGTAAAAGTAATTGGTGAGAATTTATTGACATATTGATATTTTTTATTTTATAACATCCGCAATTATGAGGGAAAGTCGTCATTTTAGCCGTTTGTATCTCATGATTAGGGGAGTTCAGATTATGCAACTGAGTAACGCAACACGAACATGGATGGGTATCCTGCTTATCACCGTGCCGACAGTGCAATACGGCGGCTACTTCCTACTGAAAATATTGACGGGACGTGCAGGTGTTAGGAGCGATACACAACGCTCTTTTTTCCGCGCGGGACACGCCCATGCAGGTGTGTTGGTTTTACTGGCACTCATCGCCCAACTGATTGTCGAATCGACCAGCCTGAGCAGTCCAGTACAGG
>JACDGI010000820.1 GCA_013821665.1 Anaerolineae bacterium | reverse complement strand
CGCATGAAGTGCGACTGCTGGACACGCTGCTCGATGACTCGGAACACTGGAAAATCGAACAGAATTTACGGGTGACGGTAGGTGGTTTGCACCCGCGTATCTGGGTGTTAAGCCGCAAATGATAAGTAGCAAAGATTGGTTATGACACACCCTATCCATCGGCTTGCTTCTGCGATTATCGGTCTGCTCATAATCCTTCCTTCGCTAAATCTTGCGCAGACGGTCACGCCTGTACTGTGGCCGCCTGACCCGAACCTTATTTTTAGTGACAGAGTCAAGGTAATCAACTTAGACTCACCCGCATTAATCTCACCAACTCCCACAAATGACACTGCCCAAAATAACAAATGTGGAAAACCTGTCGAACACTATGTAAGTCAGGGTGCTTGGCATTTTTATATTGACCCGCAGTCGGGTCAAACTCGTTTCTGCGAAAATACAACGGGCAAGATTACCAATCCACTGCCCAGCAATATTTCATACTGGGAAGATTTTGCCCCAAGTAATTCGCCGGACGAACAATGGTTAGCCTTTTGGGATGTAACCTTATCGGCAGACAGCACTATTGATAATTATGTGCTCTACAGTTACCAAATCGAAACTGGAAAAATTAATCTTCTCGGCGAAATTAAACGTGATTCATTTAGAGACGATGTTCAAGTTGCCAAATGGGTTGATAACCGACACGGTACGGTTGATCAAGGCGGTGGCCCAGAAACTTTTGGATCTTCGCTCTTTAGTTTTGATGTCGAAAAAGAAAATAGTCTGCAATTTGCCTTTTCTGGCTGGCCGACCTTCCACGATAATCCACCGCGTTATGAATTCCTAGAAACCAAACAATACTTGCAATGGAAAACGGGTTCTGAAATTGGTGATGATGTTCCCTGTGTTTTCCACATTTATGATAAGAATGGTGTCAACCATTACCGATTGGGTGATGAGTGCTTACCGCTCTACAACGCTGGCCTCGAAGAAGACAATGAATATACGATGCAATCTGGAGATGTCTATTTTTATAAACCCATTAAAAATAAATCCAATCCTATTAGTGAAATAGATGCGTTTAACATATCATTGGGGAAAGGTGGTGTGGTTTTAAGTGGCAATGCGGATTTGGTAAATATATCACCCGATGGCGAACATCTCATTTTGATCCTTAACCATTCGTATCTTGCAATTTACGAAATGGCATCTGGCAGCATCATTTATATGTCAGAGAATGTGGAAAATGAATTTTCGCCTCATGTTCCATATACTTTTAACTGGCTGCATAACAATCAAGTGCTTATTTATATCACTGGGGAATCGGCCATTATTCCAACAGGAAATGCTAAAGACCCGATGAATTATGGCTTCCCTTCCTCTTATCGATTAGTTCAGTTCAATGGCAACCAGCAAGTCAGCGTTCAAGCAATTTACAGCAATAATCTCCCTGAACCACAAAACGCGTCACCAGATGGTCATTGGGTTTTAGCAGATGGTAGTGTGTATAATTTTGCAACTGCACAACATTTCCCAATATTCAAAACTGACATCAATTTGTACAACGTAAAATTAAGTTGGGATAGCGATAGTCATCTTACAGCCGCCGTCCGACCAAAAGATCATCCTACAAAAGAAACGTTTATTTATACGCTTGCCTTAGTTAAGCAGTAGTCACAAGAGAAGTTTAAACATTATGACTTCATCACGCGACAAAATCCTGAATAAGCTTCGCGAAGCACAAAAGCCATTCCCAGATGCGCCACCGCGCCCACAGCATTATCTGCCGGTGGCGTTGGTGGAGGATATGTCGCCGGAAGGTTTGCTGAAACAATTCTCGCGGATCGTGCAGGAACTCCACGCTGAAATTTTTGTGGTTGAGGGTGATGAAGCGGCTTGCGACAAAGTGATTGAATTACTCAAATCGCACAATACGACCAACCTCTTGGCATGGGATTTCAAACATATCCCCGTGCAATATCTGGAATCGGCGATCAAAGAAAACGGCATCGCCATTCACTATCCAGAGATGCACGATGAATTCCGGCGCGAAACCATTGAAACTATTCAGGCAGCTCAAGCAGGATTGACAGGTGCAGATGTGGCGATTGCGGCAACTGGAACGATGGTGGTCAGCACAGGGCCGGGTAAAGGGCGACTACCAACGGTGCTTGCACCTGTGCATATCGCTGTAATCACTCTAGATCAGATTGTAGCGCGGCTCGAAGATTGGCTGGCAGGTCAACGGGCACAAGGCTCGGATGGCCTGTGGAACAGCGCAAATGTGTGTTTCATCAGTGGGCCGAGTAAAACGGCAGATATCGAGATGCAACTAATTTATGGCGTACATGGCCCCGGTATCGTTCAGGTAGTGGTAAAGAAATAATCAAGTCACCTCAGGTAAAGAATTAAAGTAAGTTTTTATATTAAGAAGTATCTTTTCAGCAAGCGAATCTCCAAAGCGGCGGTTTAGCCAGCACAGAACTTCAGTGTGACGCTTGCTTGCATTACAAGTGTAGCAAGCAGGAATAATATTATGAGCTACTGTACCTATACATGCTGGGTTACTCACTGGCACAACATGCTCAATTGTTAATAGGTCTGTCAATATACCACAGTAAGCACATCTATTTTGAAAATATTCGACTACTTGCAACCATTGATTGGCTGTCAAAGTATTTGGTAACGATTCTTTACGATCCTTGTAACGGTGACGAATCATACGGATACGTGGTTGATTACGTCTAGCATAATCCCGTATACCTGCTAATACTCGATCTCTATGAAGCGCATAGTGCTTTCGGCCTGATTCACGGTAAATTTCAGGGTTTCGTTTACGATAGTCCCGGTTGTATTTATTAGTAGCTTCAAGATCGCTAGAGCGATTCTCCTTCCGCTTTAGATTTATTCGGGTTCTATTCTTTCGACGGTATTCGCGTTCTTTAGGAAGGTAAACATGGTGAAAATTACGGCGGCGCTCACGATTAACAGCTAAAATATGATCTCGGTGATCTTTATAATATTGGTGTTCTCTTTCCCGAAATATATCAATATTTTGCTGGCGATGTTCTCGTTTATATTGACGTATATTAGCTGCATTTGCGGTTCGATATTTTGCTCTACAAGCTTTACAGGACGAGTATAAGCCATCAGCTTTAGTAGTATCCGAGAAAAAATATTTCGAAGTAGCGGGATATTCCAAACCACACTTAGTACAACGTTTGACTCGAATGTCACCCATTTCACATTAACCTTTGGAGCAATGTAAGTTAGTTATACGATCAATTATACTAATATGAAGTTAGAAAATTAGTAACTGCTCAGGTAGGGAAAAAGTACCGAAAAAGATAAAAACAAGCTAGAGTCATGGGTATGAAAGAAACCAACGAGCGGTTAAGCATTGAACAACTACAA
>JACDGI010000092.1 GCA_013821665.1 Anaerolineae bacterium | reverse complement strand
GTCATGCAGTTTTTTATGAACAGTGACACCAACGGCGGCCCTGGATTTGTCTACAGTGTCAACGCCGATGGCAACGATTTGAAGATGCTCGCGCCCACCGGTCAAGCCAATGCGACGGTGGCGTGGATCAGCGAGTGAAAATGCTGACGAGTCTTTAACAGAGACTTGGCAAAGCCATCATACAAATAGGTATGGACAGCATTTGTCCGGTTGCATAAAACTGCTAACCGGACGTAAATTAATAGTGTGATATGTAATCATATACAATTGTCTAATCACGGACTGCACACAGGCCGTTGTATAATTTAATTTCTCAACATGAGAAAAGCGTGTAGAAGCCGTTTGTATTGCGCTTGCTGTTTGGTGCTTTCAAGGAAATTCTGTTAAGCTAACCTTATATTGATTCAATCACGGTAAAGCAAAAAGACGCTTATGAGTTCTAATAATTTATCGGGATCGACGCTCGGCAACTACGAACTACGCCAAGTCATCGGCGTGGGCGGTATGGCGTCGGTCTATCAGGCGCATCAAAAAAACCTTGAACGGTTAGTCGCCGTTAAAATTCTGAGCCAAGCGCTGACCTATGAACCGGGGTACGCCGAACGCTTCAACCGTGAAGCACGGACAGCCGCTTCGTTAGAACATCCAAACATTGTGCCGGTTTATGATTACGGCACCCATGAGCAAACGACCTACGTGGTCATGCGGCTGCTGACAGGCGGCACGGTCGGCGAACGGCTGCATCACCAACAGCAAAATAACCTGCCACCACCGTCTTTAAGTGAGGTCAACCAACTGCTGCGGCAGGTCGCCAGCGCCCTCGATTATGCCCATAGTTTGGGTGTCATCCACCGCGACATCAAACCCAGCAATATCATGTTCGACAACCGTGGCACACCCTACGTGGTGGACTTTGGTATCGCCAAGCTGCTCGAACAATCCAACAACATGACCAGCACCGGTATGGTCATGGGTACGCCTTCGTATATGGCACCTGAGCAGTGGCGCGGCGATAAAATCTCGGCGGCCACCGACCAATACGCGATGGGCGTGCTGGTGTATATGGTGCTGACTGGACGGCAGCCGTTTGAAGCGCCCACGCCTTACGCGCTGATGCTCAAGCACATGAATGACCTACCCACACCACCGAATGAGGTGCGGGGCGATATTCCACTGTCGGTAGCGTCCGTCATTGAGCGTTCGCTCAGCAAATCGCCGGATGACCGCTATCCAAATATGTTGGAATTCGCAGATGATATGAGCCGCGCCGTACGGGATTCGGGTGAAGGTAAAACGGGCTTCTTCACCCTGAATATGGGTAAAGGCATTGATAACCCGCAGCTCACGCCCACACGCGCACCGGGTACACCCACCCGTCCACCGCCACCACCGACTGGGACTGGAACACCTTCACGGATGCTGCCGGAAGAAGACGGCCCCACCGAAGTGGTGCCCAAGACCGGTGAAACCAAAGCTAAGCCTCCAACCGGTGGCACACCGATCCCGCCCTTTGTGGGTTCCAGCGGCAAAACCGGACAAAATGCCTATGAACCCAGTGCGGGACAAGGCCAAGCGGGCGGCAGACGTACCGGCTTTGCGGTCTTCGGCGTAGTTGCGGCAGTCGTCGTCATCGGATTGATCGCCCTATTTGCCCTCAAAGGCAATAATGGCGCAGCCACTACCAATGTGACTCCCAGCGTGGTTGGCGCATCGGATACACCGGCAGCCATCGTGGTTTCGGTGTCGGATACACCTTCTGAAAGCGCATCGAACACACCGGCAGAAGTTGTGAAACCAAGCAGTACACCGACTGAAAAAACGGAAGCAGCATCCAATACACCGGTGCCGACGATTGCCCCGGTGGATACCTCGGTTTCTGTGATTATCTCGGCCTCGGATACTCCCGCGCCGACGGTTGCGGCCAGCTTCACCAGTACCGTAACAGTTACACCGACCGATACCAAAGAACCCACCGCCACCAAAACGGCGACCATAACACCAACAGAACGTCCAACGGTCACCAGCACCATCACCAAAACGCCGACGATTACACCGACGGATACCTTTACACCCACATCCACCGCGACTGACACGCCCATACCAACATTGACTTCCACACCTGCCACACCGGTCGCATCCATGCGGCGGCAGCTTTCGGTACGGCAGGGACCGGGATCGCAGTATCCACCATTGGTTTCATTAGCCGCTGGCGACAAAGTGGATATTTTGGGCATCAGTGAAGACGGTGCATGGTTCCAAGTGAAGTTGATCGATGGTCGCTTTGGTTGGCTGCCCACGACATCACCGCTGATTGATACCGCCGGTAATATCTTCGACTTGCCGCTGGCCGAACCGCCAACCGTCACGCCGACCTTTACCTTAACGCCATCGGATACACCGACTAATACACCAACTTCGACCAATACGCCCACCGCTACAGCGACCAAGATCGTCACGCCCAGCGCGACACCAACCTTGACGGCTACACCATCATTGACACCCACGGCTTCGCCTACCGCGACACCCAACCCGTTGACACCGACAGCGGAATCGACCAGTACATCTCAGGTGAATGCGACGGTAGCGGGCACCAAGTCCATCAACATCCGTTCGGGCGATAGCGCAGCTTTCCCGGTCATCACGTCTCTCGCGCCCAAGGTGACAGTCAAGGTGTTAGGCATCAGCCGCGTTCACAACGATTGGTTCCAGATCGAAATGCCCGACAAGCGCAAAGGGTGGGTCTCTGCCCGCTTGGTGACGATTATCGGTGATCTGGCGACCGTACCCTTTGTTACACCGCCAGTCGCACCGGTCTTTACCCGCACGCCTGTCCCCGCAGCTACTAAGACGGGTGGCAACAACGGTAACAATAGTGGCGGCGAACCAACGTCAGTCGGCGGCGGTCTGGATTGCAGCCAATTGAAGACCACCTCACCTGTTGACTGGATTAATACCAGCGCGGAAGGCGGCACGACCACCTTCTACTGGAACACGGTTCCGGGTGCCACTGATTACTGGTTGTTCTGGTACGCCGAGGATGGTCACGAAGTCGCACGCTTTAACACCGGTGGCGTTGCCAGCAGCGTCAAGCTGGACACCCGACCGGAAACCAAATTTGGCCCGTACCCTAATTACTTCTGGAAGATTGAGGCGCATAAGGACGGACACATGGTCTGCCAATATAACCATCCGAATAAGCTGCACCGCGAGGGTTATTAGGCATAAATCACGCTTTTTAATCATTAAATACGGGTAGGGGCGCACGGCTGTGCGCCTAAAGATTTCTCCGTATTAATTTGTGAGTTCATGTCAGCAAGGGGCTGAAGTCTTTACCAAGTAAACCGGATGCAAACCGAACCTCGTATCAAAAGGGCGGCAATCCGGTTGATGAAAGAGAGACTTTAGGCCCCTTGTTCATTTCTGTGAAAAATGTATAGTGATCATTGGGCATTCGATGCGGTCTAGGGACAACATTATGAAAAAGACTCGTTTTTATAGCATCAGTTTATTACTTCTCGTGATGGCTTTCGCTTGGGGCGCAGGCGTACAGGCACAGGAAGCCACCGAAACACCGGCTCCGACCACACCCGAAATCGCCGATACCTGCGGCGATGTGCGCTTTTTGATGGCACGCGATACCACCCCTGACCAACTCTTACAGGGCGGCGGAATCCTGCAAACCAATGCTGCCACCAGTGGACAGGTCGGTGCTGGCACCGATATGGGCGATTACTGGCTGTTCTCGGTGGATGGTGCCACCAACAGCACCACCATGACCGTGACCTTCAGCAATTTACCGGCGGATGTGCCCTTTGAGTTCGCGCTGTTTCAAGGCATGACGCGCGTGACCACCACCAACACGTATCAGCCCATCACGACTGGCGAAACTTATACGCTGCCCACCAAAGCCAATGGGATCTATACCTTGGTGGTGCAGCTTGCCCACATTAACGATTTGGAACGCTTGGCGCAAACCGTCACCTACAACCTGACCGCCAACTTCCAATCCGGCGGCGATGTGAAGGCCCTCATCAATGCGGCGAAGATACGCGACAGCCAGAGCAATCAGGAAATGGCCGATGGGCGTGATTACACCGTGCAAGATGGCAAGCAGGTGTTCACCTTCCAGAATGGCGCGATTTTCAAAGTGAACCCGACTGCCTTGAAAGCCGTTACACAGATGCCGGACAAAGCCGGACGCTTGGATTTCGACGGTGGCGGCACCTTGATCGTCGATAATTGGGCCAAGGAAATCAGCTTACTCGGTGGCAATCTTTCGGTCATCGGGCAGGTCGATAAAGTACAGCGCGAATATTACATCGAGAACTTTGGGCCGGGAGCCTCCTTAATCAACCCCGTTCAGAGTTCCCTCGGTGATGTGACCGACTCGAACGGCACACATGTCTCCACCGATTGGGCAGGTATCACCGGCATTTGGGTGACGACCGACTGCATGGGTTACAAGCTGGCCGATGGTCGCATCTTCACAGCGGTGGTGGATAACACCATCACCGGGCGCGACTTCCAGATCTTCGGTACGCCCAACGCGGCGGCGGTCAACTGCAATGCTTACCAGATGAAGGTCAGCGCCATCAATGCGGTCGGCAAAACAGTCGATGAAAATCTATGCTTCTCGTGGAAGCCGGTTAATGCCGGAACCGAAGTCACATTGCGCGGTGGCGTTCTCGAAGCCAATCTGCTCAATGGGCGTTCGATCAAACTGCAATCCGACTCGATCCGCATGGTGCCGCTGGATGGGGCCAATAACCCCGATGCCCCCGATTTGCCAGTTGATATTCAGGTCAACGACAACGGGCAGCCGGTCAGCATCAAGCTCGATTGGATTAATCTGGCTGATTTTGAATATGCTGACGCAGGTGCAGATGGTCGCACCCTGAGCTTCACCTTTATTGATACGCCGCGCACCACCACCACCCGCCCCGGTGTGAATGTCCAATCGGTGGATGCGGTCAATGATGTGCTGCATATTGTCTATCGCGGCCCCAATGGACGCGAATTGTTATTGCTGCCACGCAGCGAGAGCTACATTGAATTGGTGACTCCGGCGGGGCTGCCTACCTTTAATGGTGCGGCCTTCAACGGTCAGGTGCTGCCCAACGAAGCCGGTTATCTGGCACGCGGCTTGAATAACCTCGGCGGCGAATGCTATCCGGTTAATACGCTGCTGGCTCAATTCAACTGCGCTCCCAACGGTGATATTAATCCGGCCAACGGCAATTTGTGGTACTCCGTCACGGATTTGACGGCTTACCATCCGGTCTTTAATTTGTCGTTGACGCGCAGCTACAACAGCTATAACTTCGCTCAAGATGGCGCTTTCGGGCCGGGTTGGTCGAGCGACTTCCCGTTGGATTACACCGTAGGCTTCGATGCCACCACCAACTCGCGCGTGGTTGATCTCGCCAATGCTGATCCCGCCACCCGCATCAACACCCGCTTGGGCTTGGATGCCACATGGGCTGCGCGCGGCATCGTCCTACTGACAACCGCCAGCGGCTCACAGCATGAATTTGTTCGTGATGATAAGGCCAGCGGTGCGCAGGGTGAGGTTTATCGGGCGCTGACCATGCCCGGTTGGTCGCTCAGCCGTACTGGTGCGGATGCCGTGGCGCGGGTGCGCTCCAATTGGACGCTCACCGAAAATTCAGGCCTAACCTATACCTTTGACCGTGCCGGACGGATGCGTAGTTTGGGTTATCCGGCGCAGGGCTACACCGCCACCATCAACTACCCGTGGGAAGACAATCTAGCAGGGCCGGGGGCGCTGGCTGATAAACCGGTGACCATCACCGACAGCACCGGCACACGCCAGATTGAATTGTTTTACGACAAGTCCAACCATATTGTCATGTCACGGCTGCGCGACCTGTTGAAAGCCGACGTTGAAGGTGGCGTTTGCAACCTTGATGACTCCTGCTTTGAGGTCAAATACGGTTACACCAATGGGCGCTTAACCGATGTCACCTACCCCGGTGGTCAGAAAGCTACCTACGCTTACGACGATCAAGGGCGGCTCATTCGCCATGACGATCCCCGTGCGCCGATTGCGCCGGTCATGGCCTACACCTATGACGATACTGGCAGCATCGGGCAAGCCGCCGTCACGAGCGCCTATATCTTGAATGTCGACGACAAAGCGCCCAAAGATGACTCCTTCGTCTGGCGCAAATTGGAAACAACCGTCGATGCGGGCAAGACGCGGCAGGTCACTGTCACTGATGAGAATGGTGTCGCGCGTCGTGCGGTCTATCAATTAGCGGCGGGTGGGCTGACCACTACTGGCGACAGTTATACGCTGGTCGAGAGTGATAATTTGTGGGCGACTGCCGGTACATTTGAAGCCGTTCCTACCAAGTACGAATGGGCAGCGGGACAATTAGCTTCCATCCCCAACCGCTTCTTATCCGGCGCATCCACATCAGGGCGCAACCGTATCGACCTCAACACCGATGCCAACGGGCAGATCAGCAGTTTGAGCGGTGGCTATCCGGGCGTGAATATTAGCTCGACGGCGGGCACACCGGGGCAGTTTCCCATCCGTCAAATCGTGCCGCAGCAGTTGAGCTTTGCTGATGGCTCGGCGTGGAACTTCGGTGGTTATAGCGAAGCCGGATTCTTCACCAGCTACAGTGATGCTCAGGGCGCGAAGTACAGTATCGAACGCGATACCTTTAACCGTCCCACCAAAATCACCCGCAGCGCCGACAAAGTGTCGTGGCTGCTCACCTACGATCCCAAGACGAGTTTCTTAACCAGTGTGCAGCAAACCAGCACCGCCAAGAATGACACCGGCTACACCGTCAAATATGATTGGGACGGCTTAGGGCGTTTAGTGTCCGTTGATGATAGTGTGTTGGGTATATACAAGATTTTCTATTCCCACACACAGGCCGACACCGATGGTAATTTCTACACCCTCATCACTGTGACTGATCCCTCTGGCGCGCTTACCGCCTCACTATTCGATGGTCGCAATCGCCTCATCGAAACCCGCTTGCAAGCCAGCGCGGATGCCAAAGATTACCTCAGCCGTACCACTTACGAATACGATCCTGCTGATAAGTTGGGGCGTGTATCGGCTACTACTCGTTGGTTGGCGGGAACAGGGGACGCCACCGCCGCCCGCACCACTTACCAATATGCTGCTCAACCGCAGTTGGATCAAGTCGGCGATGCCACCGCCATCGGTGGCACCAAAGTCACCCAAACCGATCCCTATGGCCGCCAGTCGATTGCCGTTTACGATGGCATCGGACGCATCCGCTTAATGGGCGATCCGCAGGGGACGCTGCGCCGTTTCGATTACACCGTCGATGGTGTGCGCAATCCGCTGCCCGCTAATCAGGTCAACACCAATGGCTTGAAAATTGTCGAGACGGATTATCTATCATCACAGTTGACTGCCAGCACCGATTACCTCTTTGATTATGGCTGGCAGTTGACCGGCATTATCCGTACCGAACAGAATCCCTTTGCCAGCGCACAGGGCAGTTGGACGGCAGAATGGCGTTTGTTCTCGCAGACCGTCAACGCGCTCAACCCCAACGTCAAAAGTTTAATTGCGCCTGATGAAGCCTTCCCTGATCCCGGCATCGTCTGGGGTGCGGATTACGTCAATGGTCGTCCCACAACCGTCACCGCCCAGCGCACCAATCCGCTGACAGGCAAACCGGATATTGACCCTAACCTCAAGACCAGTTTTGACTTCCTCGGTCGCCCCTTGGAACTGACGCAAACGGTCAACGGCGCGACCCAAAGCGCCTTGATTTCCTACTGCCCACAGGCCAACGGCGGCACCTTGGAATTACGTGCGAAGACTGGCGCACCTGCCCTAAGCTGCGACAAACCGACGGATGCCGCCCTCACCTTGAGTTATGACGCGCATCAGCGTTTGATTGCCAGCAGTGACAGTTCCGGCGACCGCACCATCACCTACACCGCCGACACCTCTAACGGCGGCACCACCGTCGATGTCAAGGCTGCGGCTTCAGCGGGCGGCTCCATCTCCGATTGGAAGCTGGTTTACGACGCAGCCGGACACTTGACCGCATGGACGGACGAGCAGGGCATCGCCCACAGCTACACCTATGACACCTTGGGGCGCTTGACCGCTGTGACCGTTGCCGACCAACCGGAAGCCTCTTTCACCTTCACCTATAACCTCGCGGATTTGTTGGTCAAGCGTGTCGATGGTACCGGACGCGGCGTGGCTTATAACTACGATGCCGCCGGACGCTTAATCCTCCAGCAAGATGTGTTGACCAAGGACTCGGTCAGCTACACCTACGACACACGCGGGCAGCTTAGCAGCCAGATTTCGCCCTTGGGCAGCGTGACCACTTACGAGTACAACGATCCGGTTGATCCCACGCGTTTGACCGCCGTCATTACCGCCGCCGGACGCGAACAGTTCACATGGAATGATGCCAACGCCACCGTCACCTATAACGATCCGCGCGGCAATCAGACTATCTACACTTTTGATGGCTTGGGTGAATTATGGAAGGTCGCCACGCCCGCCGGACGTGTTTATCAACTGGTGTATGACGAAGCCGGAAGCCTCACTGGATGGCGCGAAAACGAAGGTGCTAGCAGCCGTTCGCTGAACCTCAATTACGATTACGCTAAAGACCGCGTGACCGTCGGCGCTGATGATTTGGATTGGAACTGGGCGTTGGACTTCACACCCGCCGGACAACTCGCCGCTGTGACCAATCCCGCAGGGCAAAAACTCGGCTTAACTTATGATCCGTTGGGCAAGCTCAGCACCTTGATCGCCGCTGACAAACTCCAATGGAAACTAACCCACAGCGCCACTTCGGATTTGACCGTGACCAGTCCCACCGGCGACACCACCTATAAATTTGACTCACTGTATCGCATGGTGCAGCAGAAGCAGGGCGACTCGACTATTGGCTACGAATACGCCACTTCCGGCGATCCTAACGGCTTGGTCAACGCCCGTGTCACCGATGCCGATGGCACGCAGATTTTCACCTTCTGGCCGGGTGATGAACGCCAGCCGCCTCAGATTATCGTGCGCACCGCCGGTCAGCGCTTAACCTACACCTATAACACCGAAGGGCTGTTGGAAAGTATCAGCCGTGAAGTGTGTTTGGTCGGCCCCTTCGCGGATTTGAAAGGCGCGGCGCTCGATCAAGTCACTCAGCTATCACCCACCGCTTGTCAGGATGAAACCTCGACAGCCCTCTGGTTGGGCGGCACCCGCTTCCTGTATGACTCGCTCGGTCAGCCCATCCGCGCCATCGATGCCGAACAAAACTCCGAGTCCTTCACCTATGACGCGGTCGGTAATCTGGTCAGCTACCAGAACCCTGATGGCAAAACCTACACCTATGACTACGACAGTCAAAACCGTGTGACGCGCATAAGCAGTCCGGCAGGTGTCGATTTGCTCTTCAGTTACGCGCTGGATAATGTCGCGGGTGTATGCCAATCACGCAGCCTCGACCATCAGGATTACGCGGGCTGCTCGGCATCCGGCGGCGTGGTATCCAGTTACTCCTATGACGCACTAGGGCGGCGACTGAATGAGAGCTTCCCGCTGACGCAGGGTAACGGTCAGGTCACATCCGCTTATGATGCGGCAGGTGGCGGCGCACCCACCGACATCGGTGGCTTGGCACTGACTTACACCAAAGATGGACTTGGCTTGCTGCAAAAATCCGGCGACCAAGCCTTGACCACCACCGGCCTCAATCAATTCGCGGGTATCGCTGGTGATGCGCCTCTGGATGTCACCTATGATCCGCAAGGCCGCTTGGCAACCGTCAAATCACAGGGTAGCAGCCTGACCATCACCTATGCTGCTGACGGCGGCGGTTACACCATCGCTGACGACAAGAGCGGCAGCGGACTCAAGTTCACGCTGGGCGGCAACGGCCTCATCGACACCATTGATTACAAACCCGGCAACCCTGACGAAACGACTCCCGCGCTGCAAATTCAGTACATCGGGCAGGAAGCCAACGGCTTAACCTCCTTCAGTCTGTTGTGGGGCGATAATTATGTGACGGATTTCCGCGCCAACCGTCGCGGCGAAAATATCTACGAGAATCACCAGACGCAGGACTTCGATCTCGGTCTGACCTTGGACACCGTCCACAGCGCCAGTGGCTTGCTGCAACGGCAGGTCATCACTGGCGGCAGCAAGAGTGCCGGATACTTTACCAGCAGCGTCAAAGGCGGTTATATCACCGTTTTGGGTTATGACCAGAACGACCGTCTCTTGACCATGCGCCTGAGCGAAGCCGATGGCAACCGTCTGATGTATCAGGCCACATATGTCTACAGTGATTTCGGCCAATTGGCGCAGGAAACCCGCCAATATGAAGGCGGCACACAGGCCGTCATCGCTTACCGTTATGACATGACCGCCCGTAACCTGCTCATCGGCACTGATGTCAGCATCAGCCAAGCGAAACCTGCGGATCAACAATCGGCAGCGGGTATTGTCGCCCTCTTACTCTTGGGATCAGGTGGGGCTTTCGGATTGCGACGTTTCGGCAGTCGTCGCATGGTTTCTGGTTTGATCGTCTCCGGTCTGTTGATCGGTTTGATCGGTTTCATCCCCACCAGCGCCACCGCCGCGCAGGATAATCCCGCACCAGTGACCCAAGCCCACTTCAATTATGCTTATGATGAACACGGCAATCTGCTGTCGATCACGCCCGACGGTGGTACAGACTGTGTCACTTACACCTATGATGTCGCCAACCATCTCACGGCTGTCACCAACGCCGATAAGACGACGGTCGCCTATAAGTATGATGCTTATGGTCGTTTGGTCGCCGCTGGAAAAACCACGCTGGTGTATGTCGGCAGTTCGCAGACTCCGTTGATGATCGTCGAAAATGGCAAGACCCGTTTCTACGCTCAAACGGCTGATGGTAACACCTTGTTTCAAGGTACTGCCGATGGCATCACACCTTTTATCAGTACGGGTGATGGGCAAATCTTAGGGCAGCGCGCTTATGGCACAGCCGAAACACCCGCCGATGTGCACCCGGTCTGGCTGTTCGATCCGTTGGGGCGTTACCTAACCTTGACTGCGCCCGCTGCCGTCACCGATCCCTGCACCATCTTGGCCGAAAAACCGGATGCCTCTATCCCAAATTTCCTGCCCGCCTTTAATGGCATGTTATGGGACACCACCACCAATTTGTATTTCGCTCAGGGACGTGCTTACTCCCCCGCATTGGCTCGCTTCTTGCAGCGTGATCCGTTGGGGCCGGATGCTCAGGGTAATGTTTATGATTTCGCCACCCACCGCAGCACACCGCCTGTCCGTAAAGCCGATGTGCCTTATCTGGATGGTTTGCTCAAGCTGACCTCTGCCAGCAGCGCCCAAAATCAACTAGCACAGTTGGACGCGGCCTCCGTCGCCAGCCAATATGCCCCCGCGCCTTTGGGAGCGCTCAATGATGTTTTGGCTTCAGCCATCGGCCAACCGCGCCAAAAACAGCAAACCACCATGCAAGGGCTGCTCAATCTACCGGCGTGGTTAGCAGGGAACTATAACTTGCCGGGAGCGCACTTCGATCCCACTACCGGAGCGCTGCGTCTGTTGAGTGATAACGCCCCCGGTCAAGGTGGATGGGGCGCGGCGGCTCAGCTCGATTTGCAAAAAGGTATTTGGGGTAACGCCCTCCAAACAACCGCCCCATTGATGCCACAGCAGCAGCTTGCCGGATTGCTGGCTGGAACGCAGCTCGTACCGCAGCCCTTGACCACCTATCTCAATCAGGCATGGCAATCGCCACAGCTAAACCTGAATTCGATCTGGCAGCATGTCACACCGAACTTCTCAGTCGCGCAGACACCCGCCGCCGTGCTGGATCGGCTGCCGCGTGCGCTGCACAACTTCGATCAGGCCTTGAGTGTCTTGACCTTAGCCCAGTCCTTGGACGGCCTCGCCACCATGCGCGGTGTCGATTGGGCACAGCGCCTCCTCAGTGAAGCCCTGCCCACCACGCCGAACTTACCACCAACCGGTACCGCCGCGTGGAAATCCGAATGGTTCACTAACCTACTTGCGGGATTAGAAACCGGTGGCATCCCACTCCCCGCGCTGCCCACCCTCAAACCCTTCGCCCTCGGCTTGGGCTTAGGCAGCTCTTAAATCCTCGAAAATGTCTCTCGTAGGGGAGGGTCTATGTGCCCTCCCAAATCTGGCGATCCTTACCCTCAAGCCCCTGAGAATTTACGATAGGTGAATGTCTGCTCTGAAAGTACCCTCTTCGTAATGTCTGGCTCCCTCCCTCGTTTACGGGAAGGGCTGGGGTAGGGGTTCTGGATGCACTACTTTCATTGCTGGGTGTGATGTTATTTCATAGGACTCTGCCTATAGGTTGGCGCGTATTCGCATTGCTTTTAACCTGCTTGACTCTTCACGCGAAATTGTGCTATTCTATAAACAAGTGAACATGTTCACTAATTTTTATCGGTACAGAAATGAACACGTTCATCTAACGAACAGCACGATACGGTAAGCGTCAATTCGCAGATTTCGTTCGATCAGGCTTAGGGGGTTCAACATGGCTGGATGGCGTTTATTCGGCTGGATACTATGGCGTATTGTGGTCGGCGGCATCGTCTTGGGCACATTATATAGTGTAGGTCTCTCACTGCTCTATGCCTTCAATGGTGTGACTGAATCGTTTTTCTACTTCATGTACGAGTTGTTCATCATCGCCCTCTTTGGGGCAGTCTTAGGCGGCATCTTGGGCATTATTCTCGGCCTATTGGATAGCGTAGTTTTAGTCATTCACGCCTGTTTCTTTTCACCCATTCGCCGCAAGACATGCCTCTATCGTTGGAGCGCTCTGCTTCTAGCGCTGATTTGCACGGTGTTCGGCAGCATCATTGTCCTTAACAACATCTACCAGTTGTATGGCGCTGTTACGTCCGTTACGGTCATTGCGACTGCCGCTACAGCTTATTTTGTCTGGCGCTTACCGGTTGCCGACGCATCTCACATGGATGAAGGTCATGATGCGCCTGCAAACGCCGTTTTGTTTTACATCGAAAAGTGAACACGTTCACATTGAAATAAGGGAGGTAGCGTCATGTTCTGGTTGCGTTTGTTCTGGTGGGTTCTGTGGCGTGGGATCGTCAGTGGGGCGCTCTTAGGTGCTATGTTTCTCTATGTGGGTCTGTTTTGGGGTGCTGTTTTAGGCATGGCCTTTGGCATCGTGAACGGGATCGCGCTGGTGTTGCTAACACAAGTCGTTTCGCCTCTCAATCACCCGCATCATTATCGCTGGAGTGCGCTGCTCGTATCTGTGGTCTGTACCACCATCACGAGCCTTCTATGGGCTTCAGGTATCGATGCCAGCCCTGAACTCGCACTAATTTTGACAGTCGTTGCGACTATCACAGCTACAGTCTTTGTATGGCGCTTAACGGTTACAAACGCCGTTTTGTTTTACATCGAAAAGTGAACGTGTTCAACTATCAATAACGAAAGGGAATATCATGATTTGTGTACGCATTGTCTGGTGGATTTTCTCGCGCGGCATCCTGTGGGGAGCAATCTTAGGTGCTGTTTTGGGTACAGTATTTTCGCCTCTAGCTGGCACCATTTTCGGTTTCTTCTACGGAGCAGGCATTGGGCTAGTCGTAGGGGGCATAGATGCCTTCGCGCTGGGTGCGACCGCGCACTTCTTTATGGATATGAACCGTCCTGCGCGTATCGTCCCTTGGCTGCGGCTGATCGCTGTTGTTCTGACATTCATTAGTGCTTACATCTGTACCGATTTGTTAATGAATCACTTGCCTCCTTTTGCACAAATCGTGGCACTCATCGCTATCATTCCAGCCTATATCCTAACTCCGCGCTTCGTGGACTACGCAGTACGCATCCAACAGGTCAAACCGCCTGAACCAACGAACACTTTGATACAAACGCCAACCAAACTCGCTCAATAAATCAGAGGAAAACAGCATGATTTGGTTACGTTTAGTCTCATGGGTCATTGGACGCGGATTTGTCGCTGGCGCGGTGGCGGGTATGCTGCTTGGCCTCATACTGGCTTTCATCTTCGGCGCAGGAATCGGCTTGCTTGTTGGTGGATTGGTTGGCGCAATCTTGGGTTTGATTGATGGTATAGCGTTGGCTGTGATTACACGCTTTGCGTATGCACCACCGAATACCGACAAGCATTATCACCAACTGGTGTATGCGGTTCCAATCTTCATCAATACGACACCCATTTTCATCATCTTCTTCATTGGAGCATTGAGACCTTTCACGGTGCAAAACATACTGACATTCATCGCTATAGGCAGCCTCCTTATGTTAGCAATGGGTCTCCTTACCGCCTACTTTGCCGGACTATTCCTTGAATTTACTGATTGGCTCATAGCACAGAAAGCCACTCGCAACCCGCCAGCGAACATGCTATCTTTGGGTGAAAATTGAACATGTTCACTGGAGACTCCGAAATGGATCAGCCAACGCTCACACCCAAAGCGCAGGAAACACGCCAGCGCATCTTCGATACCGCCGTCAAACTCTTTATGGAGAAGGGCTACGAAGAAACCACCATGCGTGATATTGCCACCGAAGCCGGATGTTCATTAGGCTTGGCTTACCGCTATTTCGAGTCGAAAGAAGTCGTCGTCATCAATCTATATCGTCAGTTGGCAGCCAACACCAAAGCCCGGATTGACGGCCTGCCTAAAGTGACCATCGCCGAACGCTTCTACCAGATTATGTCGCAGGTGCTGCAAGAAATATCACCTTTCCGTCCGGTTTGGCAGGGGATTTTTGGTGGGGCGCTGAACCCTAACTCCCGTTATGGAGTATTGGGCGAATCTACCGCTGACATCCGCGCCGAGATGAAAAGTGTGTTTGAACGTTTGGCCTCGGAAGCCAGTGATACACCCAAAAAGCCTGACCAGATCGCGGCGATGGGGATGCTGCTGTACGTCGCCTATCTGATGATGCTCTTATTCTGGATCAGCGACCGTTCGCCTGACACCAAAACAACCTATCAACTGTTGGATTTCAGCCGCGATACCCTCAATCTCATTCGTGGTGCGCTGGTGCTGCCGCCCGTCAGCAAAGGTATGATGCGCCTCGCCAGCATCACTGAGCAGGTATTTGGCGGCTAAATCACCGTTTTTCCTCAGCCAATCGCATCTTCTTAGATCTATCTCAACACCTCGCTATTCTCGTAGGGATGAGGCGTGCCTCATCCGCTGCAATCAAGCTGCAAAGTTTGTAAACTCGAACCGTCGAATCAGAATTTTTGTGCTACAATAAACCTTATATTGAACTCACTTTTCATCTCCTCTTTGTGTTCTCTGCGTTCTTTGTGGCTCTGTGGTAAAAATGCATCATCTTTGCATCTTCGGCGGCTTTCTCCCTTCCATCCGCTGAAACGGCAGTGCCAATTGTGCGGTGGCGGAGTTAGCCGAGCCAACCGCTGCACTGGCGGTAACAGCCGAGCGTGCCGCCATGCAAAAATGCCAATTCGGCGGATTACTCCCGTACATCCGCCTGCCATTTCGGCGGAAGTATTGCACAATCTGCAACAACTCTGTGTTAAAAACTCTCCGCATTGATCTTGGCGTTCTCTGCGTCTTGGCGGTTCAATTTGTATTCGCCGCCAAAATCCATATGCGATCATCCGCCGCATTTTGAAATGCGATCCGCTGCCCATCTGCTGAAACCGACCAATCACCATTGGCAATCGTAAACGGCAGTGCTGCCGGATCAGTCAAGGCACGGTCTTCACCCGTTTGCAGGTCATAATAATGCAGCGCTTGTGTCCCGTTCACCGGATCAAACGGAATGTAATACAAACTCCCTGCATCACGCCAACGCCAGCCCCCGAACCATGCCAACTTTTGCACCTGTGCCCCACTTTGCGTGTTCAGCACATAAATCGCATTGGCGCTCGCATCCGGCTGGAAGGTTTGGTAAAACATAATCCGTTCGCCACCCGGCGCAATGCTCAACCCGCGCAAGTTATCCCACTGGCCGAGTTGAAAGCTGCTTCCATCAATCACATTCACCACTTCCAAAGTCGTCAACGTTTTGTCACTGGTTGAGACCAACAAACGTGAACCATCTAACCACCGCGCCGAAATATCCGGCCTCGCCAAAATGTTCTTGGCATCAGTACCATCAATATTACTGACCCAGATTTCAACCTGTGGCGGTGTGG
>JACDGI010000819.1 GCA_013821665.1 Anaerolineae bacterium | reverse complement strand
CTTTTATTCTATTTTAGGAACTGTATTCCCTGTTTTGATCGCTACGGCCATCCAGTTGTTGGATGATAAACAAGATCGCACGCGGCTGGTCTTGCTATTGGTGGGTTTGTTCATAGCAGCCATCATTGATTATCTCTGCAACTGGTGGCGTGGGCGTATGATTACGCGGCTGATCGGGGATGGCATCAGCCAAATGCGAAGCGACGCTTTTGCCGCAGCGGTAAACCGTGACCTCGGTTTCTATGATGATAATAAATCCGGCAAAATTGTCAGCCGTATTACGAGCGATACCCAAGAATTCGGCAATATTCTGGTCATTTTTAGTGATATTTTCGTTCAGATGGTGCAAATCGTCATTCTGGGTTTTGTGCTGGTAAGCCGGTCAAAAGATCTGTCGCTTCTGGTGTTGTTGTGGCTGCCGATTTTCATTGTTTTGTCGCTCGTATTCCGGTATTTGTCACGGGTTGTGGGTCGGCAGGGATCACGGGCTATGGCTGCGGTGAATGACAACATACAAGAAAGTGTGTCGGGCATCAGTATTGCTAAAAACTTTCGTCGCGAGAATTTGATTTACGAAGAATTTGTCAGCGTTAATAAGCAGTCCTATTCGATCAACCTAAGACGCGGTTTCGTACTAGCGCTTATCTTTCCCGTTCTAAACGTTTTGTCAGGCTTCGGCAGTGCGTCGATTATTTATTTTGGCGCGCTGGCAGTGGTTAGTAAGGCCATTGATGTCGGTTCGTGGTATTTGTTTATTCAAAGTGTCGAGCGTTTTTGGTTCCCGGTCATCAATCTAGCAAGTTTTTGGGGACAGCTTCAGCAGGGTTTGAGTTCGGCTGAACGTATTTTTGCGCTCATCGATTCGACTAACAAGGTTAATCAGATTGCTGATGTACACATTGAAAAATTGTCAGGCAAAATCGAATTCAAGGATGTAGTATTTGAATATAAAGAAGGCACACCAGTACTTGATCATTTCTCGTTGGCCATTCAACCGGGCGAAAGCATCGCATTTGTGGGTCACACTGGGGCTGGCAAAAGTACGATTGCCAAATTAATTGCTCGTTTTTATGAATTCCAAGCAGGTGAATTGCTGATTGATGGTCACGATATTCGTACGCTGAATGTGCAGTCATTTCGCAGTAAATTGGGTATGGTGCAACAGTCACCGTTTTTGTTCAGTGGAACCATTGCGGATAATATCCGTTATAGCAAACCCGACGCGACTGATGCTGAAGTCGAAGCGATTTCGCGCAGCATCGGGAATGGCGAATGGCTGGAAACATTACCGGATGGTTTGCAAACCGACGTCGGCGAACGCGGGGCACATCTGAGTATGGGGCAGCGCCAACTGGTTAGCTTGCTGCGTGTTCTGCTGCAACGTCCTCCGATCTTTATCCTTGATGAAGCAACTGCCAGTATCGACCCATTCACTGAAACTCAAATTCAGGAAGCATTAGATAAAATTCTTGCGCAATCGACCTCTATTTTGATCGCACACCGGCTGAGTACGGTTCGCAGCGCAGATCGTATTATTGTGCTGCGTGAGGGCAAAATTATCGAGCAGGGCAACCATGAATCTCTCATGGAACAGGGTGGGCATTACGCGGAACTTTATAATACTTATTTCCGCCACCAATCATTGAGCTACATCGAGAATTCACGCCAGATGCTGGCTGAAGGTTCTTAACGCCGCCGGTTTTCAAACCTCAATCTTGCCCAACATCTGGTCGCTGGCTAGAATGTTGAGCTATGAACATTCTCATCGGAACTATCCGGCGCAGCGCCAATTTGCCCCTTGTAACACTACTTGGGGCTTTTCTCATCTTGAGCCTGATTTATTGTTGGGCGACACCGCCTCTCGAAGCCTCTGACGAATTGTGGCACTTCGGGATGATCAATACGATTGCAAATACAGGTCAATTACCGGTACAACACCCCGGTATTAAAACAGCATATGAACAAGAAGGCAGCCAACCACCCCTTTATTATCTAATTGCTGCATTACTTGTAAAAGGTGTTGATCGCAGCGATTTTGATACCGTTCGCCAACCCAATCCACATGCCATTGCTGGTATACCGGGGAATGTCGGTAACAAGAATCTTGTGCTGCATGACACGCCACATCCCGATCTAAAAGGTACGGTTCTCGCAGTTTACATTGCCCGATTATTTAGTATTGTGTGTGGTTGTATAACGATTTTTTCAATTTATATGGCTGCGCGTGAGATTGGGGTTCTACAACCTACATTACCTGTTCTCGCAGCAGCGCTCACCGCGTTTAATCCTATGTTTCTGTTCATCACTGGCTCGGTCAACAACGATAATTTGGTGACGGCACTCAATAGTTTGGTTATTTGGCAGATGATTGTGCTGTTTAGGAAATCGGTATTTTCTACCCGACAAAGCTTTTTGATCGCTATGCTAGTAGCCTTGGCTTCGTTGAGTAAGTTGAGCGGTTTGGTGGTGCTGCCATTTGTGCTGTTAGGTGGCTTGTGGGTGTTTTCTCGTGAATACATCCAAGGACGATTAAAGGCTGAGCAGCATCCCTATAAGCTGGACTGGCGCGGATTTATTACATTCGTAGGGTTAGTGGGAGTGGTTTGGCTGGTGGTGGCGGGTTGGTGGTATGTGCGTAATCTTACATTATATGGCGAACTTTTTGGTACCCGTATGATGGTGGCAGTTGCCGGATCACGGGCGGATCGCTTTACATTACAGACTTTGGTCGATGAGTTTCAAGGTTTCCGGTTTGCATATTGGGCGCTTTTTGGTGCGGTCAATATCATGACGTTTCGCTGGTTCTATGATGTTATGGATGACGCCAGCATCGTCATGTTGCTAGGATTGGTAACGGTTTTTTTTGTTGGGATACGATCACGGTTAGGCAAGAGATCAGGTATTGATGGTTTTGACTGGGGCAATACGTGGGTGATTATTGTGTGGATGGCCCTGATTATTGTGGCTGGTACGGTGAGTGTCGCGGTTTGGACATCCCAAACGTATGCCTCACAGGGAAGGTTATTGTTTCCATTCAATGCTGCGATTTCGATTCTGGGGGCGATAGGTGTTATCTTTTTTGTGCGCTATTGGATTAAACCACTTATACCTTCAGGGCGGCTTAAACGAGCGGTGACACAATCTACGTATTATGTGCTGCCTATCGCCTTTGGTGCTTTCGCGTTAGTTGTACCGTTTGCTAGTGTTGTGCCTCAATATGCGTCGCCTCTAGTACTTGAAAAAGTACCTGATACAGCACATTTGGTATATGCTCGTTTTGATGATCTGGCGTTAGTTGGATATGAAGTGGCAGATCAGCGGTATTTCCTCGGCGATACGGTGCCGATTACCGTTTACTGGCAAGTTTTAAAGCCCGCTTTACATGATTACAGTCTGTATC
>JACDGI010000818.1 GCA_013821665.1 Anaerolineae bacterium | reverse complement strand
CGTCGCGGATATTTCTAAACAGTGGTTTACCATCCGCGAGACCTACGGTGTGGAAGTTTTTGATGATACGCAAGCCGCGTTGATGATCGCCATCGCAGTCGCCATCGACGAGATGATGCACGAAGAAGAAAACGCTGCCGAACACCACGACGCAAAACCGCCACAGTAATCATCACGATTCGGAAGATTCACAAGCTGCGAATTTTGTGAATTTTCCGAATTACATTTAGCCGAGAAGATTCGCAAAATTCTTCAGATTCTGCATTTTCACAGTGTGCAATTTGTCTGAAATGTCGTCAGTGTCAGCGATGGCAAACTGGCATTTTGTGGCGGCGGCGGCGGCAGTGGTGTGCCAAAGGTGGATTGTGTGGCAGAATTGCCAGCATCGTCAGGGGTTCAAACCCCTGCCTGAGTCAACAAAGGGCACTGAAGCGCACAACAAGCGGAAAAAGCAGCACAGGCGGCAAAAGCGGCAAATGCACCGCTGCAATCTTTGCTGCAAAAGTGGTTCGCCGCGGCGATGGCGGCGGGAAGCAACAATACAAACCGCCAAGAAATAAAACAGAAACACCATATCAGTATAAGAACAAATGATCTTAAAGTCAAGTTATAATTTGGTTTGAATAAAAGTGGAACCCTCATCCCCCAATCCCTACATCAGCTATCTTCGCAGGCTCATTCGCTGATAGCCCTCAGGTCGAAGGGGAGCAAATGCAATTGCGAGGAAAGTGACTGTATTTAGGTGAGGTTATTCAATAGCTTCGGTCTTAAGCAGACTATGGAAGTTGACCTTCTTGAGTTTACTGTAGGGGATGATCTCGCAGTTGGCTAAGATGGCGGCCATCGCCTCGCGTCCGGCACGATTTTCGGTGTGGAGAATGATGCGTCCACAATGAATTTCGTTTTCGGAAATAAAGCGAGCGACTTCGCTGCCGCAGTTTTCGTCCTCTGGATTGGCGGGTTCACGTTCTAAATCGTGATCGAGAAAGATCACATCAAACGAACTTTTTTTCAGGGCTTTGATGGCGGCGTTGGCATGACGACAGACCACCAATGTGTGCTTTTTGAGGCTGTTTTGAAAAAAGGTGATGCGATGTTGGTTGTCGTCGAGCAGGAGGATGTTCATGATTATTGTCCCAAATTAAAGGAAAACCCCAGAAGAGTATCCATCTTCCGGGGTTAAGGTTGCCGCCCATTTGCACACACCAACGACGTTTAAGTCAGGGGTTCAGTTCTTAGATTGTCGTGTTCTACTATTGAACTACCGCCCCATGTAAGGTGAGAGGGGCAGGTAGGAGTCGCACCCACATCCGACAATATCACGACCCCAAACATTTGATTTGGCGTTCGGCGGCGAATACTGAAGCTGGAGCCATAGCTTAAATTTCGGGTGGTATTCGCGCTTGCCTCTACCTATTGGGCCACTCCGCCATGTGTTATAAGGTGGCGGAGGTAGGATTCGAACCCACACTTTTACGCTTCAACCGTCATAAAGAGCTTGAGTTTCAGCTTGTACTCCACTGTCGATTATAGTCCAGCTTGTGTCGCCGTCAATCGGGATATAGCCATCATGCGTATCAATCGCAGCGGAAGAGGCACGCCTCTTCCCTACAGGAATACAAATTACCGTGATTGCTAGTTGCATTTGTGAGGCAATCCTCACCCCTAAATCCCCTCTCCATTTCATGGCAGAGGGGACTTCAAAAACCCTTCTTTCTCCCTCAGTCATATGGTTGAAAGACGCGAACTAGCAATCAGGGTAAATTGTGAATGAGACAGCAGTTAGGCGAATAGATAGCCGAAGACCTTATCGCCAATTTTCTGATCGACCACTTCAAGGCTGTTGGCTTCTTCACGCGCGAACTTGACGGCTTGCTGCAATTTTTCGACGCGTTCCAGCAGTTCATTGACGCGAGTGGCGGGCAGCGCACCGGAGAACTTGACCGTGCGCCAGTAACCGACGACCACATCCTCGTAATACACTTCGACCTGCGCCGGATGATGTTCAGTGGCTTCGGCCTTCACATGGTTACGCGGGATCTTCTTGGTTTTGCTGGTTTGCATGGCCTCGGTCGCCCAACTATCAGTTGAGGTATCGAACGTCCAACTCTCGGAAGCATCCAAGGTGGGCAGCTTCTTGACGAAGGTATGCACATCCGCCAATTGTTTTTCGAGGAACAACAAATAGCTGACCGGCACTTGAGCCAGCAGCACGTTTCCGTCTACGGTCACATCGGCCTTGGCGAGTCCGTTGGCCCAATCTTTGGTGGCGGTGACATCGAAGAGCTTGGTCAACACGCTGACAGTCGTACGAATCGCTTCCTGAGCCTTAACCTGCACTTTGGTGGATTCGGGTGGTAGTTGTTCGCCTTCTTCATCCTTGGGGCGATAGGTGCGGGAAATGCCCGACAGCAGCGCCGGTTTTTGTAGGAGTTGATGGGCATCGGTCAGGTCGCGCAGCGATTCGCTTTTGATACCCTTTTCAACCGCAATAATCTGATTGAGTTTTGCCATAATGTCACCTTATTTGTTTTAGTGTAAATCTATCCTAGCATAGCAAGTGATTGAAGGGATCATTGAGCGTCTTCTGAAGTTAGACCTAATCTCTTTTCTCAATATTATTCTGTGTTCTCACGAACAATTTGCTCGTAATCCTTAATAAGAGCAATCGCTTCTGATGTCTCATAATTTTTCAGTGCATTGAAAACTGACCTTCTCGCTATACTTTTCGTGATCCCTTCAAATTTATAATCCACCTTTTGATTCCAGAATTTAGCCAGTATTTTTATAACAGATGGATCATCAATCTTACCCAGCAAATAAACAGCATATAACCATGTAGTAGCATTAAAACCATGTAAAGTCCCACTCGATAACACTGTACTCAGTTTTTCTTCAATGATTTTTTTGTGGCTTAAGGCTATGTTTAGTGATGCGAATTTCTTATCGTACTCGGGGTCATAATAAACAATCGGCAAATCTTCTGGCTTCGGTTCTTGATATTTAATCTTTCCTTCAGGCCAGTTTTCGGGTTCCTCCAATAGAGAAAACAATTCTTCCACCGAGTAATCTTCAGATCGATCTGAAACATACCATCTCAAGCTTCTTTTGACTTTTTTTAAGTACAGTCGTTGCTTTTCGCCAGCAATAATTCCTTCCGAATAAGCATATAGGCAATAGGAATTGATTTGTATAATCGGGTTATCCGATCCCAATTCAGATTTGACCTTATCCCAGAAAGATGCAGTAGCAATTCGTGACATAGTCTGGCACATCAGCTTGAATTCACGGCTCATAGGTCGTGACAGATATTGAAATGCGGCCTCTTCTAGTTTGTGAATGTGATCTTCCCTTAAATCGTAACGCTTTATAAATTTCCAAATGATTTCTTTGGCATACCCTGAACC
>JACDGI010000817.1 GCA_013821665.1 Anaerolineae bacterium | reverse complement strand
ATGTACACCAGCGAAGGGTGCGGCTAAACCATCGGCAATCGTGTTGAGTTTTTCTGCCGACAGCGCCTTATGTGCTTGTAAACTCGTCAGCATTTTGACCGCGCCTGAGGGTTCGACACCGATCACCCGCGTTGATGGACTAAGCATCTTGATGGCGGTTGCGATGCCAGCGATAAGTCCACCGCCGCCAACCGGCACAAACACCACATCTGGCGCAGCCACATCCTCGATAATCTCCAAGCCGATAGTTCCTGTTCCAGCGATAATCATCGGATCGTCAAACGGATGCACAAAGGTCAAATGCTGCTGCTCAGCTAACTCCATCGCTTTCGGAACAAGATCTTTACCAACGCCGTGTAAGATAGCGGTTGCTCCATAAGCCCGGGTCGCGGCTACCTTGCCTTTGACTGCCGCTTCCGGCATGACAATCGTGGCTTTTACGCCCATTGCCGAGGCCGCATAAGCCAATCCCGCCGCGAAGTTTCCGGCTGACATGGAAACGACACCGTTGGCTTTTTCCTCATCGCTCAAACTGTTGAGTTTATTGATCGCCCCGCGGGGCTTAAACGAGCCTGTCTTCTGGAAGAGTTCGGCTTTGAACAGCAGTTTTACCCCTGTTCTTTCACCAAGTAAGCTGGCCGTCAACATCGGGGTGCGATGTACGCGCCCGTTAATGACCTGCCGTGCCTGTTTTATATCATCCATTGTAATCAGTGTCATGTGGTTTTATCTTCAGTGTGAATAATTAAAGTCGGGCATATGTAGGGGCAAGATATTGACAACGGATGCGATATATCGCGTCCCTACAAACATATCTCTTTCGTAGGGACGGCATACATGCCGTCCGACAGCCAATTACCAAATCAAATTATTAACTCTCAATATCTTGCCTATTCTCTGCGTCTCTGCGGTTAAAAATGACTTGGCGTTCTTGGCGGTTCAATCTTGCTTTTGTTCGGTCTCTTCTGGCACGAGGAACACTTGCCATGCGCCGTGCATCCCGCTGTCGGTGACACCGTAATACACGCGCATCTGTCCATCGACTCGCTGCACCAGATCGTAGCGTGTTTCGCCATTCTTGACGTAGCGCTGCCACATGCCGCTGTCGCCGTGCCATGTCATTTTATCCGGACGTGGCATATTGCCTTCGTGCTGCTTGATGGCGTAGTGCCACAACCGCCGCGCTGAAGATCGCGTGACGTTCTGCACGATGTTGCCGTTACGCAGGTCGCGCATGGTGTAATAGCGTTCGTCGCCGCGCTGTTCCTCACCGATGATTTCAACACCGCCGGTGGGTGGTGGAATATCCTGTGTCGCTACGGGTGCTACGGGCGATGGCTCTGCCACAATTGGGGCGAAGCGTTTGGCCTTGGGACGTGGGGGATCGACAGGGACAGGCGGCGGTTCAGGCGCTGCTGCCTCGACAGGTGGCTTCATACCTTGACCCTGCCGTACCAGATTGACAATTTCGTCGCGTACCGCCAGCGTCGTATCCGCTTCGTCGCGTACATAAATCTTGTTGTCTTCAATGGCGTATGGACGGTCGCTGCCGGATGGCACTTGCACGCGGATAATCGGTTTGCCCTGCGTCTCCTGCATATCGACTTCCACATCCAAACGCGGGCTAATCATGCGGCTGATTTCCTGATGCAGCGTATCAATGCCTTCTTGCGGGTTCTCGATGCCGCTCGGTGGTCGTTTGGGATCAGAGGTGAGTCCGATGTAAACGGTGCCGCCGTTTGTGTTGGCAAAGGCGCACACATCCGCGATGATGCTGTACAAGCGCCCGCCCATTTTGGTCATGTTATCGTGGAAGGATTGCACCAGTGATGCGCCTTCTTCGCGTGCCGCCTGAATATAATCCAGCGGTTGGCGGCTGGGGCTGTAAGGCCGTGTGCGCGAAAAGTCTGTTCCTTGGAACATTTCCAACAGCGCTTCAAAGGTGCGCTCCGGCAGCAGCACTTCGGTCACACGATCACCCACACCGAGGTTGGCATTTTTAGCTTTATCGGCGTTGGGTAGGGCATTCAGACGGTGAGCATCCGAACCCTGAATGCAGCGCATCCGTCGGTCATAACCGGATTTGGTGCCGTTGAAGAAGCGCTCGGTGCTGTTGCGGTCTTGCCGCCCCAGATCCGTCACTTCCAGCGCGTGGAGATATTGGTCTTGCGTATAAGCGATTTTGGTTTGTCCACCGAAGTCGAAGCCGCGCATGGCAACTCCATGACTGCTGTTGACGTGAGCTGCGATGCAAATGCCGCCCGCCTCGTTGATGGTCTCATAAGCAGTCAGCACATCAGCGGATGCGCCGACTTCCGAATTGCCTTCGTCCAGCACATGCGGCGGGACGTTTAAACTCAGCAGCAAATGTTCGGTCAAACGAACGGGTGTGGTGGGCGCGAAGATGCCCAATATATGAAAGCCAAATGTGGCTGTGAACTCGAAACCCGGCAGTACGAGGATTTTCTCAAGCAAGCGCCGGTATTCGACCAGCCGTTTGAGTTCTTCCGGCTGTGCGCGTCCCAGCCCTTCGAGGTAAGTAAGCTGATCAATATCGCGCATCATATGGGCATAGCCCGCTACCGAGTTGTGGTCGGTAAACGCGATAATATCGATGCCGCGAAACTCCGCTTTTCGCAGGATGTCGATGTAGGTTGTATTCGGTTCTTGGTAGTCGGCTGAAGCAGGCGTATGCAGATGGAGATCCATCCGGTACCACTGGTTGCGCGACTTTTTGCGGGATGACATAACGTTTAAGATTCTTTATTCATTTCTAGAAACCACATAACTATAACGCATTGTTAGAGGAGTGGCATCAAATAGGTAAGGTATTCACCCAAACAGGCGGGATCGCCCTTGGGAGGTAGTAAAACGACAGAGTCAGCACCAGCCTCGCCCAGTCGTTTGATGGTGGCGGCGGCTTGTTGGGGTGTGCCGGATGCGGAAAGTTCATCCAGCCATGCTTCGGGTAATTGTTCGGCGGCTTTTTCCGCGCCGACGTTGTTGAAGAGTTGTGCGGCTTCATCGGCAATGCCCAAGGGAGTCAAATGGGGTTTCGCCCATACCAACGTTTCACCGAGGGTTTTGCGGATCGTCTGGCGCGCTTGCTGGCTGTCAGGGCCGACTTTGGCATAGGTGAAAACCGCCACTTTATGATCCGTGCGTCCCGTTTCACTCATACCGATATTGATCTGTTCGCGTGCCCAGCGCACATAAGCGGGTGACGACATCTCGGTCAAAATCGTGCCATCGCCCGCGCGTCCAGCCAGTTGCATAGTTTTTTCACGCATCGCACCGATATACAGGGGCGGTTGCTGTTTTGGGATGTGCTTCAGTTGGACGTTTTCCAGATGCACATGGTCGCCCAATAGCGTCACGTTTTCGCCTGATAGCAGCGCCCGTACCGCGT
>JACDGI010000816.1:3114-3410 GCA_013821665.1 Anaerolineae bacterium | reverse complement strand
GTTCCATGCTGGGCAGATGAGCGACTCCCGACATGACGACTTCTTTCGCGCCTTTGACGTGCTGTGCCATATATTTGCCGGCTGCCAATATATAAGGGGTATCGAGGTCGCCGTAGATAATGAGTGTGGGTAGTTGAAGTTCGTCCAAACGCGTGGCAGCAGGTGGATCGAGGCGAAGTTGTTTGCCGAGGTTCAATTGCTCGTTTTGAACGGCGATGGTGTTCATGACGATCATCTTTTGGCGGATGGCACCACCAACCCGTCCGGCAGGGGCGTTTGGGCCATCAAGCCACATC
>JACDGI010000816.1:0-3104 GCA_013821665.1 Anaerolineae bacterium | reverse complement strand
GCTCATTGGCTTTGAAGGCTTGGTCAATTAAATCTTCAAGCGGGAGATCGGGTATATCCAAATTAAGACCGGCTGCGGCTGAGCCAATGGTGATGAGGGCTTTTGCCATTTCAGGATGTTCCAATGCGAAATCGATACATGCGCCGCCACCCATCGAACAGCCCATCAGGTAGGTTTCGGTGATGCCTAGAAACATGAGCAGCACATATAGGTCTTCGTAGCGTCTGAATTCACCCTCAACCGGTTTCGTTTGACCAAATCCACGCTGGTCAAATCGGATCACTTTGTAGTCTTGAGCGAACACTTCAAATTGGTCGTCCCACATGCGGTTATCAGCAACACCCGCGTGTACCATCACCAATGGATGCCCACTGCCAGCCACTTCGTAATACATCTGTGTACCGTTAATCGCGGCCATTCCATTTTGCCAGTTATCCATAAAACCCCCATTTAGCTTTTTTGTTCGCTACTTTAGTACACTGTACCAGCGGACGATCTTTTCTGCAATTGAGCGATGTATAATAATCTTAAGATTTCTAGGCGAAAGTTGTCCGCATGGCAGTACGTTCCAAACCGGAATCCGATACCGAAAAACTCCAGCGTCGTAACCGCGAATTGTCCATCTTGAACACGATTGCGAAAGCCCTGAATCAAGAGGTGGATTTGACGCGGGCTTTAAACGTAGCACTGCATGATGTGGCCGAGTTATTTGATCTGCAAACCACATGGATTTTTTTACTGGATGCCGATAACAAATTTTATCTGGCGGCTGCCCAAAACCTTCCACCGGCCTTGGCCGATCATCCACGTCGTATGGCGGGTTCCTGTGACTGCATGTGGTATTTCAATAATGAACAACTGCCCGCGCCCGAAAATATCACCTGTTCACGGCTCGAAAATCTGACGGTTGGCACAGCGGGACTGCACCAACATGCCAGCATCCCACTTAACGCGCGGGGTAAACCACTTGGTATTTTGAATGTCGCCAGTACAGATTGGGGCGATCTTCGCACCGAAGATTTGCAGCTGCTCTATCTGGTGGGCGATCTGTTGGCGATTGCCGTCGAACGTGCTCGTTTATTCAACCGCAGCGCTGAAATTGGTGCCATTGAGGAGCGCAACCGTCTCGCCCGTGAAATCCATGATACGTTGGCGCAGGGGTTAACGGCTATCGCACTGCAATTGGAAACGGCAGATGCGCTGCTCGATACCGGTAAGTCGCCGGAACGGGTACATGAAGCCGTGATGCAAGCGCTGTATCTCGCCCGTACTAATCTGGAAGAAGCCCGCCGTTCGGTGATGGATTTGCGGGCCGCACCGCTCGAAGGCCGCGTCCTCGATGTAGCACTCAAAGCACTGGTTGATGAATGGGCTTCTCGCCGCAAAATTGTTATCAATTTTAATGTGGTGGGGGCAGGGCGTATGCTGCCGGTACGCATTGAGATTGGCCTGTATCGCATTTTACAGGAAGCGCTGACCAATATTGGTCGCCATGCACAGGCGCATCAAGTCAATGTGCAACTGATGGTTATGCCTGAACAAGTCCAGCTCAAGATTAGTGACGACGGACGCGGTTTTGATCCTGACCATGTGGCGACTAATCACTTCGGTCTGATCGGCATGAATGAACGTGTTAAATTGCTTTCTGGCAAATTACAGGTCAGCAGCAGCCCCGGCGCAGGCACCGAACTCGAAATTTCCGTCCCATTGGAGGCTAACTTATGACCACACCGATTCGTATCCTTGTCGCCGACGATCATCCTATTGTTCGTGATGGTCTCATTTCAATCCTCGGTACACAACCTGATTTTGATGTCGTTGGTAAAGCGGGAGATGGCCGCGAAACACTAGCAAGTGGCCGCGCTCAAGCCGGATGTGCTGCTGCTCGATCTTGAGATGCCACAAATGGATGGTGTTGAAACGCTGCGTCACCTGCGCGATGTTCATGCCACTGTTCGCACGATTGTGTTCACCGCATTCGACACCGATGAACGCATTGTCAGTGCTGTACAAGCGGGAGCGCAGGGCTATCTGCTGAAAGGTGTTCCTCGCGAGGAAATATTCAACGCTGTCCGTGTCGTTCATGCAGGCGGTTCATTACTGCAACCGATTGTTGCTTCTAAATTGTTGAAGCAAGTTTCGGGTGACCACAAACAACAGCCTGAGATTGATGCGCTTACGCCCCGCGAGCAGCATGTCTTGAAATTGTTATCTCACGGTTTGCAGAATAAGGAAATCGCGGCTGAACTGGTCATCACCGAGCGTACCGTCAAGTTCTACGTGAGTTCCATCCTGAGCAAACTGGGCGCTGGCAACCGCACCGAAGCTGTGACACTGGCTGTCCAACGGGGATTGGTCAAACTGTAAATCGGAGGTAAACGATGGGAAGTCCGCTGGCGATAGTGCAATCGTGGCAGGCTGCTGCCAGTAAACCGGATATTGATCGCCTCATTGAATTATCCGACCCCAACATCGAAATTGTTGGGCCGCGTGGTTCGGGTTTTGGTCATCAACTGCTGCGCGATTGGGTTGCCCGTGCGGGTTTGAAGATGACCACTTTACAGGCGTTCGTACATGACTCTCTGGTCGTGGTTGAGCAGCAAGCATTCTGGCATAATGTTGAAACGGGCGAAAAAGTCAGCGAAAGTATTATTGCCTCGCAATTTGTTGTTGAAAATGAGCGTGTGAAGCAGTTTGCCCGCTATGACAATCTAGAAACGGCATTTAAGCAATCCGGTTTGAACCTTGCTGATGAAGTGAAACTTGGTACTTAACGGTCGTCGACCAAATTTTCGTCTGTACAAAAGGTCATTTCGGCGGAGGCTTACACCCTGTACGATAGTCTAATATCGTTGACATGATCGAGCGAAATTGTAAGCGAGCCGTCTGCCGTCACATCTGAATAATACACGCTTACTGTAATCTCACTTCGGATAAGGATTTATTTTATGACCAGCAACCTCATACGTGTCGTCGGTATCGGCGGCACACTGCGCGAAAACTCGACCAGCTTATGGGCACTTCAACATGCCTTGGAATCAGCCCGTGCTGAAGGCGCAACCGTCCAACTCCTCGACCTGCGCCGCCTCAATTTACCCATGTAC
>JACDGI010000815.1 GCA_013821665.1 Anaerolineae bacterium | reverse complement strand
GATTAGTGTACTTCATCGCTGCAATGGGACGTGGTGGGGTAACTCCGCTCAAATTGACGCTTGCAGGGGTGATTTTAACAGCCTTTATCTCCTCAATCACAACCGCCATCTTGATTCACGACCAAGAGACATTGGACAAGATTCGCTTTTGGACAGCCGGATCACTTTCGGGGCGAGATATGGATTTGTTCCTGCAAACGCTGCCTTATATCGTCATAGGCTTGATCGGTGCGCTGCTCATCAGCAGGCAGATCACGACGATTAATCTTGGTGATGATGTCGCAAAAGGGCTGGGACAGAATACGTTGTGGGTGAAAGGCATCGCTGCGATTGTGGTGGTGCTGCTGGCAGGTGGATCGGTGGCGTTGGCTGGACCGATTGGTTTCGTCGGCTTGATTGTGCCGCACATCATCCGGTTTCTTGTCGGAACCGATTACCGTTGGGTGGTGCCGTATTCGGCTATCCTTGGTGGTCTGCTGGTGACGATTGCGGATGTCGGAGCGCGGTTGGTGATCCGTCCGTTAGAACTGCCGGTCGGCGTAGTGATGGCTTTGATTGGTGCGCCGTTTTTCATTTGGCTGGCACGGTGGAAGGTGAAACGCTAATGACCATGCCTTCTGTGCCGCGTCCTGCGTGGATTAGCCTGCGGCTGCGTAGGATACATTTCTCGTATCGGATTGACCGGCGCGTGCCATTCGTTGCCTTAGCAATTGTCGCATTTACACTGGTGGTATTGGTTCTCAGTGTAAGCTATGGCGATTACAACATCCCACCGTTGGATGTTGTACGGACAATCCTGAATACCAACCAGAGTCATCCTGATTATGCCAATTTCCATCTGGTGATTTTTACCTTCCGATTGCCCCGAATTATATTGGCTTTTTTGGTAGGTGCTGCTTTGGCTGCATCGGGTACGATTATGCAGGGAATCACCCGCAATCCACTGGCTGATCCCTATCTTTTAGGGGTGAGCGAAGGCGGTGGATTGGCAGCGGTAGCGCTGATTGTCACCGTAAAAAATGTACCTATTACATTCGTACCTTGGTTCGCTTTTGTCGGCGCGTTACTGACAGCCGGTATCATTTATCTGCTGGCGTGGAAAAACGGTAGCAGTACACCTATTCGCCTAATTCTGATTGGTATCGCGATTAGTGCAGTCATCGGTTCGGTAATGACCACCATGTTGTTATTTGGTCGGATCGATGATGTGCAGCAGGCTTATGTATGGCTGGCAGGGAGCGTTCATGGACGCAATTGGGAACATGTCAGCGTGCTTGGTGGCTGGCTCTTGGTGTTTTTGCCAATCGCCTTTCTGACAGCGCGAAGTTTGAACATACTCGGTTTAGGGGACGATGCCGCTAAGGGACTCGGTTTACGGGTCGAGCGGCAGCGTGGGTTATTACTGATTGTGAGTGTGGCGCTGGCTGCTGCTGCGGTGGCGGTTGCTGGCACCATCGGCTTTGTGGGGTTAGTCGCGCCCCATGTAACTCGCCGACTGGTTGGACCTTCACACGAAGGATTATTACCGGTGAGCGCCTTGTTTGGCGGGGCATTACTGGTGTTGGCGGATTTGATAGGTCGTTGGGTGATTGCACCGAGTGAACTACCTGTCGGCATCGTCACCGCGATTATTGGTGCGCCTTACTTTCTGTATTTGTTATACCGCAGCCGTTGAGGAAAACGCATGAGCGAATTACGAGCAACTGGTTTGACTTTATCGTACGAAAACACCTGCATTATCGACAATCTCAGTTTGTCGATTCCAGATAAGAAGATTACAGCGTTGGTTGGGCCAAACGGCTGTGGCAAATCAACATTGCTACGGGGAATCTCGCGTTTGCTCAAGCCGAAACAGGGCAACGTACTTCTGGATAGCCATGATATTTGGAAAATGCCCACTAAGGAACTCGCGAAGCAACTGGGTATCTTGCCTCAGGGTCCGGTTGCACCAGAAGGGCTAACCGTACATGAATTGGTAGCACAGGGACGGTATCCGCATCAAAGTTGGTTTCAGCAGTGGTCGGAAGAAGATGAGCGTGTGACGCATGAAGCATTACAAATTACCGGTTTGGTGGAATTTGCAGATCGTCCTGTTGATACACTTTCCGGTGGACAACGTCAGCGGACATGGATTGCGATGACGTTGGCACAGGACAGTGACTTGATTTTGTTGGATGAGCCGACGACCTTCCTTGATCTGGCATATCAAATTGAAGTGCTTGATCTTTTACATGATTTGAATGTCGAGCGTCACAAGACGATTGTGATGGTGCTGCATGATTTGAACCATGCCTGCCGCTATGCTGATCATGTGGTCGCTGTACATAACGGGAAAATTGCAGCGGAAGGGCATCCGAACGAGGTCGTCACAGAACAGTTGGTGCGGGATGTATTCGGAATTGGCTGCCGCATTATCCCCGATCCGGTGACGGGTACAGCTTTGATCATACCCATAGGGCGCGCAGGAAAGCGGATTACTGAGAAAATCATCTTGAATGATTTATCAACTGATGTGCTAGCGTTGGCTTCTGGCGCTGGAATTCGCGGCAAGCTGGACGAAAGCTCTATCCTGCACTGAAATAGCCTACGCGACCTTCAATTAAATCATCAATAACAGTATTTCTTCCGCACCGCTGGGATTGTACCTTTGACCAGATTCTCTTGACACTGACTTCAATCAGTTACATACTAGTAGTTGTTAAGGCAACTACGGAGTTTAAATGAACAGTGTCATCGACCAACTTCAGCAGTTAGGTTTTAGCGAATACGAGACAAAAGCCTACATTGCGCTCTTGCAGCAGCATCCGCTGAACGGTTATGCGCTTGCCAAACGCTCGGGTGTACCGCGTGCCAATATCTACGGCGTGCTGCAAAAACTGGAGGAGCGTGGTGCCGTTATTCCCGTCACGGTTGCTGAAGGATTGGTCTACTCGCCTATTTCGCCCGATGATTTGATTAGTCGGCTGGGAAGTTATCTGAGCGACGTACTCACTTCGGCGCAGCGAGAATTGAAAGCCTTAGCCACGCCTATCGAACAAACCTATGTTCAAAACCTGCAAGGCAGCGATCACTTGCTAGAACACGCGCGTGAGTTAATCGACAACTCGTACGAACGGTTGCTGATTGCACTCTGGCAGCCGGAAGCCCACGCATTGGCCGACCCGCTGGCACGGGCACAGTCGCGTGGTGTAGTGATTAACATCCTTTGCTGCCAAGCCTGTCCGCAGGAATGCGGCGGTTGTCAGGGCAGCGTCTATCGTTATCGCATCACACCCGATCAGCAGGCACACGGACTGATTATCATTCAGGGCGACTCTGAAATGCTGGTGGGTACGACAGGCATCAATGCGACTGCCATCCGCACCCGCCAATCCGGCTTGATCGAAATGACGGCATGGTATCTGCGTCATAG